>CALCJG010000139.1 GCA_937967705.1 uncultured Spirochaetia bacterium | reverse complement strand
TTTCGCTTATACCGGTAAACTTCTCGGCTTCCTGATTCCAGTGGATGACACGCCCGGATTTATCAAGACCGACCAGTACTGAAGGCATGGAATCGATGATGTTCTTGAGAAAGGACCGCATATGCAGAATTTCCTGCTGGGCCGCCGCTGATTCGGTAATGTCCCGGAAAACGATTACCGCACCTATGACATTATCGTCGTCATCCCTGATAGGAGCGGTGCTGTCGAATATCAAATACTCCCTATTGTTATGCGACACCAGAAGCCTGGGTTCGATTGAGATAACGATGCTTCCGTCGACGAGACATTTTTTTATCGGATTGACAATCTCCTCCCGGCTGTTGAGGTCCAAAACCGTGTACACCTTGTCAAAACGCTGCCAGAGGGCATCTTCCCGCGGCCATTCCGTCAGCTCGGAAGCTACCCTGTTCATCAGGGTGATGCGCCCGTCATTGTCCGTTGCTATGACGCCGTCACCGATACTGCTAAGGGTCACAGACAGACGTTCCTTCTCCTCGGCCAGGGCCCTCCTTGCGTTTTCCCGATCGGTGATATCCAGCATCGTTCCTACCACCGCAGGTTTTTCCCTCATATCCATCCTGGTGCCGTGTACCTCCACGAAAATAACCGCACCGTCCTTCCTCTTCCCCCGGTAGGAATAACGCTGGCTTAATACCCTGCCCGCCTCACGTTCCCGAATATTTGCAACGACGAGATTTCGATCATCCTCAAAAACAAGATCGAGAAAGCTTGGGAGCCGGATAATTTCATTCTGGCTGTATCCGAAGATCTCCGCGAAGTGAGGATTCACATAAACACATTTCATGTCCTGTATGATGTATATCCCCGTCAGGGACTGTTCCACGAGACTGCGGAATCTGGCCTCAGCAATACGCAGCTCAGTCTCGGCGATATCCCGCTCCTGTTTGGCATACTTAATGGAAATTACCATCTCATTGAAGGTTCGGGACAGGTAACCGATCTCATCCTCCACATAGACCGGCAGCTCCACGTCCAGGTTCCCCTTCCCCACGCTCTCGTGTGCCAGAATAAGGCGTTTCAGCGGTTTGACCAGTGCAAAGAAGAAGAAAAAGGGGAATACGAGAAGCAGAACGGCCAGCAGAACAGCCAGGACATAATACATCCTTATGGATGAGTGATGAATAAACAGGCGATATCTAGTATAAGAGAAACCCACCTCGTATACGTTTTTCGCTGAACTGCCATAGTCGATGTAGGAGATGTAATGCGATTTGCCATCCAGTGTTTCACGAACCCGGCGTCTGTCGACCCGCTGCAAGGGCATGACAAGCCTCAGCACTTCAGCCTTCAGGACGCCTCCCTCCGAATTGCTGGACCGGACATGATCCTGGATGGCCGATGCGAAAGGACTAAAGGCATCAGAAGACAACTTCAGCACATCCCCCAGAGACTTGCGGAAATTCTCCTTATCCAGAACCATGATTCGGTAACGGTAATAAGACACCACCTTGGACAGACTCAACACGGCAGACAGAGCCTTTTTGCCGTCGCCCCCCCCCCTGGAACCCCCAGCCCGCCAGTAGTTCCACAACGCATTCTTATACCCCGCAAAGGCCGGTGGCGATGTCCGGAGAAGGGCTTCAAGTCCCCTGTCGAACTCAACGGCGTTCAATGTCGCAATCTTTTCAGCCAGGGCCGTATTTTCGAGATCGTCCCGTACGAGCCGGTCATCAAGATCGAGACGGCCGTTCTCATAGATCAAACGCTTCCCCTCATTCTCAAGGGAATAGGTAATCACATAAGCGACGTCCGCAGGCCGATAAGACCTGTCCCTCACAATTCTGGCCGCATCCCTCCTGTGCAGCAAATCGAAGGACTTGTCCTGATCCTTGAGGGTAAGGTAGCCCATCCCCATGAGCATGACCAGGAACGTAACCAGGCTCAACCCCACTATCTTGGCCATGAATGAGGTTTTATCCACGGTGAAGTTTATGTAGAAAATCAGGGTCAGAAACCATCCCAGCACCGATATGAGGGCATAAGTGATAATGAAGAGTTCCTTGTCCATGGCGCCCTGCCTGGCCAGGGCGTTGGCAATCCCCGGCAGGACCAGCACCACCGTAAAACTGACCACGATGAAGAGAACCGACAGGCGGTCCTTTCCCCGGGTGATGAAGGTCCGCCACAAACCCGCCAGGATAATCATCCCGATATAGATGAGAATGATGGCCGCGTTGACGGCCGCCAGGCGGGATTCCTCCACATCCCACATCATCGCATCCAGCTGAAAGACCTTTCGGAACTGAAAAGTCGCATGGACTCAGACGACCCCGTCAACGAGGAGGACTATCATCTGGAGGATATAAATCCATCTGGCTACCCTTTCATGGCTTCGGTCGGGAAAGTAGAAAAAAAACTGAACCAGGGAGGCCATGGCCACAAGCACCGGCGTCATGGTAAACCAGCGATGATAGGCCCCAGCGGGGTGATCCGTGGTAAAGGAGAAGGTAAAGGCGAAACTGGTCAGGGATATGGAGATGAGGGCGATGGCCAGATGCAGAGTGGCTTTGGATTTTTTCCGTATGGAAAGGAGGAAGAGTCCCGAAAGCAGCGTAAAGATAGCCGCGATCAGGGTTATGAAGGCTGAATAATTTAGATAGACATGATCCAACGGATTCACCTCCATGGTTCCGTCCCTTAAAACCCGAAAAGCCCTTCATTAATTGAAGGGTAGTTTCGGGCAAATGTCAATAAATTATTAGCTCTTTCTAACGGAAGGATGGATCCGGGAAATCAATCAAAAACATAATAAACATGCTGCTGGGCAAGACCAGCGAAACCGTAATCGGCTATTTTTTCTCTGAAATCCTCCCAGTTATCCTGATAGTGGGTTAAATATATCCTTTTTTTAATCTCCGGAGGCAGCTTGTTGATATCTTCCAGGGGAGCGTGGACGCCGCCGGGAAAGAATTGACAGTCATGGAAGATCGCCTCAAACTGAAACTGCCCGTCATAATACATCACCAGGTCCGGGTCATATCGCGTATCACTCGTGAAGAAAACCCTGTCGTCAATGAT
This sequence comes from uncultured Spirochaetia bacterium, assembly GCA_937967705.1. GTDB lineage: Bacteria > Spirochaetota > UBA4802 > UBA4802 > JAGODF01 > CALCJG01. Next base: position 2,833 of record CALCJG010000139.1, on the reverse strand, counting down.
CACACCGCAGCTCCAGAAGGAGCTCTGCCAGTCAAACGAGGAGTCCGGTATGTGTTTGGTGCGCATCATCTTGATATCGATCTCCCCCACCTTGGCGCTGAAGGTTTCCCGGGGATAATCCGGCAGCCATTGAGGCCTTATGACATCGAAGAAATCGCTGAAGGAGAGCATCTGCCGGGCCTCTTCCTCATTGTAACCGCACCCACCCCGGAGAGACATGTCCCAGAGAATGTGCTGATAGGTTTCATTGATGACCATGACCGGTTTTCGCTTGGTTACATAACGCCCCAGCAGTGCCGCCTCTTCGACACCTCCTATATGATCCGCATGGGAATGGGTTATGAGATAGTTGCGGATCATGGAAACCTGGAAGCCCAGCTCTGACAGAGCCTGGGGGCATTTGGTTCCGCAATCGATCAGGAGATGATCCTGCCCTTTGACGATCAGGAGATTGGTCTGATATTGACGCTTGGTAAAGGCACTGCCGACACCGACGAAGAACAGCTCCAGTTGGCCGTCATTGGTCAAACTCAGTTTTTTCTCCTTTAAAGTGACTATCCTCATGACTCCCCCTCCAGACATCAGCGCATCATACTGCCGTGAACTGTTCATCCTGAAAATCATGCAGAGAATCCCCGCACCTGAAAAAGCCGGGTCTTGTTTTATCGGATCGATGAAGCGCTGATATATTTGTATATTTATGACTATTTCACAATTACACGCAAATCCGACCTGAGAGATACCACCTCGCCGTTTTGAAGGCCCAGATAGACGTCATTGCCCACAGCGGTGGGGGATGTCTTCACCGGGCTCTCAAAGCCCGTCTTCCATTGCAAAACGCCAGAGAAGGGTGACAGGGCAAAGATGTTCCGCCCGCTGGTGACATAGATTATGTTGTTTTCCACCGCCGGTTCCGTATAGATCTTGCTCCCGGTATCATACTTCCAGACGACTGCGCCGCTGCTGACATTGAGGGCGTAGAGAAAACCGTCAAGGGAACCCACGTAGATGATGTCCTGGAAGGCCGTAGGTGTGGAAAAGAAGGAGCCCCCCGCCTTGACCTGCCAGACCTGTTCGCCCTTCTTAATGCTTATCGCATAAAAGGTTCCGCTGTAGCAACCCACATAGACCATCCCCCGATAGATGAGGGGGGATGAGGAAACCATGCGGCTGTCGAGCTCGAACTGCCACTGATCATCACCGTCCTTGGCCTTGAGGGCATTCAGCCTGTGATTGTCGGTACCAACATAGAGCACGCCTTCATTATAAGCCAGGGAACTGAAAACACCGCCCTCCAGGGTTTTGCGCCAAAGCTCCTTGCCGCCGGTAGTAAGAGCCACCAGGTTACCAAAGCTGGTAGCCACAAAGACCTTCCCGTCGGACAGAAGGGGCTTCGATCCAAACAGGAGCGGGCCCTCGACGTTCTTCTTCCACCTCACGCCGCCGCTTGTGATATTGAGACAGAACAGAACCCCCTCCGTAGTTACCAGATACACACTGGACTTGTCCGCAACGGGAGTAGACTCTATCGGAGCCTTGAGATTAGCGCTCCAGAGGCGGCGACCTGCCGCATTCAGACCATAGACCATTCCCTTGCTGGTGGAAGCCACTAGCACGTTCTGATGATAGAGAGGCCTGGCGTTGACCTGAGAAGCCAGTTTTTCCGACCATTGAATCCGGGACTTCTGCTTGAGGAGCTCCATCTCCGCCTTGATTTCCTGCTTATCTCCCTCGCTGAGGACCAGTTCCTTCTCAAACTTGTGATAGCCCCTGGCCGTTATGTTTATCACCACACGCCCCGGCGCGGGATGCGCCGTAACCCTGCCGTGCCCCACCAGCTTCCCGTTAACATAAACCGCTGCCTTGGCAACCGGCGCGGTTATGACAAGGGTCGTTTTTATTGCCTCCTTGGCCGGTTCCTTAACCGTCAGGACATAGGTGTCGCTCTGCAGAATCTCACTCTTCTCGTCATCCAGAAGCCGGACACGCCAGTAATATTTCCCCGGTTCGATTCGATCCACCTTGAGAGCGTTTTTCGGTGCGAACCCCTCGTAATAGGCCGGCATGAAATTCTTTTCCCTGGAGAGTTCGATATAATATCGGCCGTCGACGTTCCCCTTGGACCAGGAAAACTCCACCGCTGAATAGTTTACTCCTTCCTCTGTCACCTGCTCACCGTTGTTGGCAGGTGAGAGCAGCCGTATCTTCTCAGCGGCAATCACGTTGAAGGACCGCGGCGACGAATAGGCGGAGATTTCATTCTTGGCGGCAACGGGACGCACCCTCCAGAAATATTTACCCTGGGAGAGATCCTTGACGAATCGGACGAAATTCCCGTTTATAACAGCATTATGAACCGGTTTTCTGAATTCCCTGTCAGAGGCCACCACGAATTCGTACTGGGAGACCTGATTGACGGATTTCCAGCTATATATCACCCCTCTGTTTTTGAGGAGCAGATTGCTTAAATTCCTGTCTTCCCCCGGGGCTATGGGCTCAGGGACATCCAGATTCTTCTTTCGGTTTACTGTGACCGTGGCTACGGCGCTCTTGCCGGAATAGCCAGGATCGCCGAAACTGACCCTGGTACGGACGCGCCAGTAATAAGTCCCCTCCCCCAGGCTGTCTACAGCCAGACCCGTCAGGCCTGTCGTTTCCGAAACCACCTTCTGCTTGAACGCGGCGTCCCTGGCGATCTCCAGGATATAGGCTGATGCAATGGCATTGCGTCCCCATTTGAAGTTGATCAGGGGCGGGGATGTCGTATAACTGAAGAGATCGCTCTTTTCGGGAAAGATAAGGTGTACGGGTTTGTCCGATATGACGCTGAACT
>CALCJG010000138.1 GCA_937967705.1 uncultured Spirochaetia bacterium | reverse complement strand
GCGACCACCGAGATCTACACTCTTTCCCTACACGACGCTCTTCCGATCTCCGAAAGCTCATCGGAATCCTCCATGGTGATGGGCACATAGTCACCTCCTTCGGTGCCGGCAAGTTTCATAACGGCGATATCGGTTTTCTCGTCGGCAAGATAGTACCGGTTTCCCGAGAGTAGCTTAAGGTCGCATTCCGTCCCGTCATGCAGGATAGCCCTGTAGAAATTGCCCTTCCGGACCACGTGATAATTCGTCACGAGATAGCCGGTTCGGGAAATAATCGTTCCCGAACCGTAAGCCACCCGGGATATCTGATGCTCCCCCCGACCCGGTGATGATTTGTAGATGATGATATTGACCACGGAGGGCTTGGCGCTGTTAGCGGCCATGATGAAATGTCTGTTGATATCAAGGGGATTCGCATCGACGCTGCCGACCGCGAGCAAGAACAGCATCAGGGAAATCGGAAACTTCGCGTGCATACACCAACCGGCTCTTCTAAGGGTCATGATGCCGCCCGGTATCTCAATCCGTCACGACATCGAAATAGGTTTTCCCATTCTTCAGCCGGTACTTGTCCAGGTCAACCTTTTTTCCCCGGGGCATCTGCCGCAGGCTTTTCTTGCGGGGTTTGATGCCGGCGAAGAGGGAATATATCCCCACTGCAATCCCCTCGGCTATCTCGTCCTGTTTCTTTGTCAGGAGGAAGCGATGACGCTTATTGGTTAAATACCCCAGCTCGATAAAGGCGGCTACGGCATTCACATGCATGGGAACAGACCAGGTGGAGATATACGGGTTGGCCAGCTTCTGATGGGGATGTTTCAAATCATGGATATCGAGGCTGTAGAGTATATACCGAATGATTTCCGCGGAAGCGTAGTGATTGTCACCGCCGTACCCCTCATATCCGCCGTCCCTCCGGTAAGCCTCGTATACGGTTCGCTCCCTTTCCCAGAATTTACCCTCGGGTTTATAATCCCGGTAGTTTTTGGCAAAGCGGGTTCCTGCAGGATGCTTAAGGGCCTCCTTTTCCCACCCGTCCTTGTCCCTATAGGCCCAGGTAACCATGTTATACCGGTACCCCTTGAAATCCGTGGCATCTATGCGATATTTTCTGTTGTTGGGATAGCTGGTAAAATAGACCGAGGTATCCTTTAAGAACCAGCCGAAAGACCCTCTCCTGTTGGATTCATGAAACCAGTCCGTATAGCGGCTCCGTTTGAAGAAATCCCTGTCCCCCCTCTTGCCCTGCAGATAGAGAAGCCCCTTGTGCATCAGGGAATAAGGCCCCACGATGACAGGGTTCATCCCCAGGAAGGCGGGATCGCAGTAATTGGCGAGATGAAGCGAAACCACGAGATGGGGTTTGATTAAATTCATGCGGGATATGCGGCCGGGTTTGATTTTCCCGTCGTTGCCGGGATAATCATAGATACGAAACTCCCCGTTCATATTCTCCCGAGACTTCAATTCCTCCGTTTTGCTGGAATCCCCCCGGCTGAGAGTAGCGGCGATATAAATCCGCTCCGGTTCGGCATCAGTGTAACGGGCCAGGATCTTCGAAAAACGGGCAAAATCCCCCCCCGGTGCACAGAGATCCAGGATGGCTTTTACCTTCCGGGATATGTTATACACGATTACATGCTCACGGATCCCTTTATAGGAAGCCCCTTCCTGAAAAAAGGAGAGGTATTTCCCGCTCAGGAGATCGTATCGGTCTCCATTGCGCTGTTTGTTGCGCATGGAGAGACCACCATGTCCAGGATCCAGGATGACCCGGAAGACCGGCTGTTCGCTCTGCATGCAAGACTCCGGATGCAGCAGTAAAACCAGCATTATGATGGCAGATCCGATCCACTTCATCAATGTCCTCTCTTCGCTAGCAATGGCCCCGCGAGATAATATAAAAAGGGGAATCGCTTCCCCTTTTCAAGTATAAAACCATTTAACTGAATTATGCTTATTTCTTTTCTTCAGGTTTAGCCGCAGCCTTGGTATCCTTATCCGTCTTTACACGGTTCTGATTGTCCGCTTTATGGGTAGGCAGATCCAGCTTGTTCTTCTGGCTTGCCAGTTCCTGCAGTTTCTGATATTCCTCGGGCTCCATATCATCCTTCTTCACCAGATCCTCTCTCAGGAGATCATCCATGATCAGGATCGCGTAAGTCTTTGCCGCTCTGTAGAAGAAGACCGCCGCCTGATACTGATGATCCACATAGGCGGACTGGGCCTGATCCATCTGAGAGTAGGATATCCTGATGCGCATCATGTTGTTCTGTAACTGCATGTACTTGTCCTGATCATAGCGGGTATTCCGGTTCAGGGATACGATCAGTATGCTGCTCGCGCAGATATCCAGCATAGCCTGAGTGTCTTTACGGTACTGATCTGCAACCTTCTTAAAAAGATTCTTGATGGCCGCTTTATTATCCTCAAGAATTTTACGGGATTTGATAAGTTCCCTTTTATAGAAAGCCCCTACACCGTTTTTATAGTCTTCGTATATCTTGTCGTATTCCGGTTTCCAGTTTTTGTCTTTAAAGTTAGAAACGATAATTTTCAGAGTATAGATCTTTTCAAGGTTTTCCACCATCAGCTTCTCAACGGTTTCCCGGGAATGGAATCTCTCAAGGTAATTATCAGCCTGCAGACGATAGTCATCAGCTTCGAATTTATCTATATTCTTGGTATCTTCCGCCTTCTTCGCATCATCCTTCTTGTCCTTATCGCCCTGAGAAAAAACAGGCATCGTTATAACAAAGCTTATGAGTACTAAAGCGGAAAAAACACCGAAAAACCTTTTAGCCTTCATAATAAACACTCCTTTAATAGTTTACCCTCGCTCGGTTTTCACGAGCATCCATGCTCATGAAAGTAATTCCCAGAACGGGGATGATTTTAAAGCATCATTTCATTATAAGCAACCATTTTTTTTCAATTCGAAAAAATATTTGGCCGCTCCATCCGAACTTTAGAAAAACCCTATATCTATTCATCGTCAAAGCTGGGTTAAAACATTAGTAAATAATGAATTTTTTTT
>CALCJG010000137.1 GCA_937967705.1 uncultured Spirochaetia bacterium | reverse complement strand
CGTCGACGGTCATCGAGATGGACGGCGTGCGCCTCGTTACCGCCCCGGCGCTGCTCGTACAGGGTCGAGCCGGCAAAGGAGAGCTCCATGCCGGACATCAGGGCAAAAAACGCCCTCCCCCCCATGGACTTGTTCAGCTGTTCCGAGAGATCGCTGTAGCCGTCGCCGTTGGCGTCCCAGGCGCCCCGGTCGCTCTTGGAGCCCCATAGAGCAATTCCCGCCTTGCCGCTGTCGGACACGGCCGAAACGGTGCCCGAAACGGTATGCTTGTGCGCATAATCCTTCTTCCCCAGCACATTGCCCGCCGTCAGATCGTACCGGGCCTCCACGCTTCCCCCGTTCCTCTTGGGTTTGCGCTGGATCACGTTGATGACCCCCCCGATGGCGCCGCTGCCGTAGAGGGCCGAACCGCCCCCGCGCACCACCTCAACCCGCTCGATCATCTCAGCGGGGATCTGCTGAAGCAGGTACACCCCTGCTAGGCTCGAAACGGTGGGCAGGCCGTTGAAGAGTATCTGCGTATAACGTCCGTCCAGCCCATTGAGCCTCACGGCGTTCATTTCGCAGTTCTGGCAGTTGTTTTCTATCAGCAGCCCCAGCTCGTTATTCAACGCCTCGTAGAGCGTGGTGGCCCCCTTGGCGTCAATCCTGTCCCGGTCCACCACCTCGGTTTTGACCGGAGAGGTCTTTTCCAGTTTTTTACTCATGGTCCCCGTGACGACTATTTTCGCGTCGCTTGCCTTCTTCTTCTCGGCCTTCTCGCCTTTTTTTGCGGTTTCATATTCCACGTCCAGTTCTTGCGGAAACACCGGATTCGGGATGAAGCAGAGCCCGGCAAGACACAGCACGGCCGCTAACCCTATTCGTCTATTCATAAAGTCTCCTTTTTTCAGTAAATGTCAGATGAAAAATTCGGGGAGCTCCCGGAAGCCTCTGTCCCGCAACCTTTGACGCGGCCCTGCCTTAACAAACCGGTCTGCCATCGCGGCCAGCGGAATCCGAAAGTCCCCTTCTATGGGTAAATCAACGCAAGGAGCGGAGGGGCCCTGATGGGTATCCTCCCCGGGACATGCGCCGACGGCAGAAAGCGGTACTCCTCGACCCTTTCCACCGCCGACACCCTGGCCACGGCGGCTAACCCGGCGGAGGGCGCAGCGTCCGGGGATTGGATGCCGTAATAGAGCCGGCAGAAGAGATCGCGGTCCACGCCGATATGGGGATCGAAGTACTCCCTGGGGAGCGACAGGGTCAGGAGCAGGGGCATCAGAATCGACATGATCACCCCCTGCACATACACCCTTCGGATTTCCGGCTCAAACCGACGCATTGATCTCGTCCTCCCGTATTCCTGTCAGCGAAGAAAAAACTCGATTCTCAGGTTTATCACCATCTCGTCGTCCGGAAGCCCCCGGGGAAACGCGGGAAAGGGTATGGAACGCTTGACGCTTTCCACCGCGGACCGGGTCAGCCGTGGATAGCGGGCCTGTCTTGAAACCACGGCCTTTCTCACCCGCCCGGTCCTTTCCACATACAGCCTGAGGGAAACCGAACCCTCATGCCCCGCCTTCTGTTCCTCCGGGGGATAAACCTTGTTCTTCTCAATTTTCGATACGACGTAGCGGACATAAGACTTCCGGATGTCCTCCGCCGTAAGCTCGTCATTCTCGCCCTCTCTGGCGGCCTTTTCCTCGTTTTTCTCCAGGGCTTTTTCCGGTATCATGGAGACCCGCTTGACCACATAGGTCCGCTTGTGCTCCGTCTCGGAAACGGCATCGCCCTTTCCCAGATCAACCCCATCCAGAAGAGCGACGACAAGACCCAGCGCCAGGATTCCGGCCTGGAGATAGGCCAGGAGTTTCCCCTGCTCGATGAAGGCGAGCATGCGGTCAATCCCCGAACCGGGCGCGCACGGGGGATCTCCGACACAGCGGATCTCCTTCATCGGGTATGCTCCACGGAAAAGGAGGCGGCGCCGGCGCTCTTGGCCGTGTCCAGTATTTTCACGAAGAGATCGTACCCGATCCGCTCATCCCCCTTGAAAATGACGTCGTATTTCCCCAGGGCGGCCATCTTCTCCTGAAGGGCCATCTGCAGCCCTTCCATGGCGACCGGGCTCCGGTTTATGAAGATCCTGGCGTTCCGATCAACGGTAACCACCAGATCCACCTTTTCCAGCTTGTGCTCGCTCGTGGCCTTCGGCAGTTCCATTTTGATGGCCGGTTCAATAAAGTTCGAGCTGATCATGAAGAAGATCAGCAGCAGGAATATGATGTCCACCAGGGGGGCGATCTCGATATGCGGACGGGCGCGTTTCTTCCGGATGAATTCCATCTATTTCACCTCGTCCCTCACGATCTCTTCGGGGGTCTCCACGGACGGTATGATCTCGCTGTCGGAAAGGTATTGCCCGCAGCCCTCCTCCCGTTCCCTGCCGCCGGAATCCCTGTATAACCGCTCATTGAGATAGGTTATGATATAGCTCATGCGGCTGGCGCGCTCAGCCACGATCTTTTCATAATAGATGTAGGACAGCTGCGCCGGTATGGCCACGATGAGTCCCGCCGCGGTGGTCAGCATGGCCTCCCAGATGCCCCCCGCCAGGGCGGTCACATCCACCTGTCCCCCCAGCCGGGATATCACCCCGAATGCCGCTATGATGCCCGTTACCGTGCCCAGCAGTCCCAGGAGCGGAGAGACATGGCTTATGGCCGATAGCCCCTGAAAATACCGCTCCATCTTTTCAATCTCCTCGGAGCCAGTCCGCCGGAGGGCCTCCTCCCTGCTGCGCGTTCCGTTTACCAGGTTTTCGAGGTAAACCCTGACGATTTTAGGATACGGGCTTCTGGACCACCTTAACGCTTTCAACTGCGCGATGAGGGAAGGCCGAGAACCCTTTTCCATCACGCCGTAAGGATTCTGCAGCAGCGCGGGGCTCCAGGCCTCACATGCCAGATTTCGCATTAGTATTTCCTTAAAGGCATCGTAGGATGTGTGCGTGACATAGAAGAACAGCGCCCTCTCCACTATGATCGCCAGC
>CALCJG010000136.1 GCA_937967705.1 uncultured Spirochaetia bacterium | reverse complement strand
ACGAGATATCCACTCGTGACTGGAGTTCAGACGTGTGCTCTTCCGATCTCGGAAGCCTGTTCTGTGGTCCGCTGGGAGAGATTCTCGTTGCCCGAGGCGATTTCCTCCACCGCCTGGGCCAGATTCTGCGCAGCGACGACGATGTCCGAGATGAGTTTTTCCACATTGTCCACGGCCTTGTTCAGGGAGCGCACCAGCAGGCCGATCTCGTCCTCCTGGGCAAGGTCAATACGCTTCGTCAAATCCCCCTCCGCAATGCTGTGGGAGAAGTCCACTCCCATTTTGAGCTGGTTGCGGATGGACCGGCTGAACAGGTAGAGCAGCCCCAGGGAGATGATGACGATCAGCAGGAACACCCCCCCGATGCTGAAGGTAACTGCCCGTATCTGATCGCGAACGTCCTCGATATAGATGCCGGTTCCGATGATCCAGCCGAAGGGCTCAAAGGCCTTCACGTAGGAGATCTTCGGCACGATCTTCTCCTTCTGGTCCTTCCACTGCCACATGTAATCCACATAGCCGGAACCCTTTTCCCGGCATACCTTGGCCATCTCCACGAAGAGCCGCTTGCCTTCCGGGTCCTTGTAATCCGACAGGTCCTTGCCGTCCAGATCGGGGCGGAAGGGATGCATTACCATATAGGGGCGTTGGTCATTGATCCAGAGATAGTCCTTGCCCTCGGGGCCGTAACGCATCGCTTTGATGCGCTGAATGGCCTTCTGTTTGGATTCCTCCAGGGTGCTCAGCCCTTTTACAGAGTCGGAGTGACGGCTCTCCAGATAAGAGAAAGTGGTTTGAACGATATCTTTGAGTTTCTCCCGTTTTTCCGCAATGATACTCTCCTCGTAGCGGGGAAGCAGATAGAGGAACACGGTCATGGTGAAACCCAGAATGATAAAAATGCCAATGATGAGTATTCGGTACTGAATGGACATATCCTTAAATCGTGTCATGGTATTCCTCCTTTAATCCCGGTGTGCTCCCGCCATAAATAAATCATCAAAAAGAGTTCATTAAATAGCATTCCCTAAAAATATAATACCAGTGATTGCTTTCATAGTCAAATGTAAAATATAGATAGGATAATTTTACTACTATTAATAAAAAACCAGCAAAACGATAATAACACACAATAAAAAATAAGGAAAGAATAATAAAAAAAGGAAAAGAGAAGAAAAGTGATTGACTGTATTTAAGTATTATAGTAATTTCTAAAGAATTATAAATTCCGAGGTTATCATCATGAAGGATATCAGCAATAGGAAATATTTAAAACTTTTTTGGGGGGTGATGGCGTCCGTGTTTTTTGCCCTTATCCCCCTTTCGAAGGGTTTTTCCGTAGAGAAAGAAGAGAGCAGGAAGACCGTTTCTTTCGAGGAGGTGTGGGCAAAGGTAAAAAAAAGCTCCCTTGCGCAGAAGGCCCTGGCATCCGAGTCGAAGGCCGCGGATATTGCCAAAAGGAGATCATCGCGCCACTGGTTGCCCCGGGTCTATGCGGATCTCCGGAGCTATACAACCAATGATCCCACCCTCACTTTTATGTCAAAGTTGGGACAGCGCAGCATAACCCAGAGCGATTTCATGACGGATGAGCTGAACAAGCCCGGTACGGGCACCTTTCAGCGGGGTACGCTGGGGCTGGATCTCCCCCTCTATGAGGGGGGTGTCCGGGTAGAAGCGGCCCGTGCTCTGGAGAAGATGGCGGAAGCGAAGAGGCATGAAAAACGTTTTTCCTATTTGGTGGAATACAGCGCTGCGGCATCCACCTACGGAGAGATCCTCCTCCTGATCCGCCTGCAGGGAGACCTGAAGTCCCTCAAGGGGAGGGTTGATTCCCTCCTTGCCCGTTACCAGGGGGGGCTCCGGTCCAACCTGGTGGAGTACTCGGGCATACTGGGACTTAAATCCCTGAAGAACCGCCTGGCAGCCCTGATGGAGGAGAACGAGGCGAAGATAGCGTCCCTGAGAACCTATCTGGAAAAGATGAGCGGTGATTCCCTGAAAGGGGACTGGGCGGTAAGAAGCGGGGATGTAGTCAGTTTTGCGGACACTCATCTGCGGGAACCGGGATCGGGCGAAGCGGGTTCTTTTCAGCTAAGGCTCTATGAGGCCCGGGCCGAAAGCGCCCGGAGCAGGGCGGAAGGAGTCAAGTCTGTCTTTCTGCCCCGCATCGGAGTCTTCTCTGAGGCGCATGTATATAACGGCGATCGGAACCGGGCGGATTCCTACAATATGGGATTCTACGTCACCATGAACCTGGTAACCCCTACCGAATACGGCGCACTGGAGCAGGCGCGGCTGGAAAGTGATGCCGCCCGGTCCCGGGCAAAGGAGGCCCGGCGCAGGGAGGAGATCGAACTGAGAAAACTGCGCTATTTTTCCGGGACGCTGAAAAAGAACATAACCCTCCTGCAGGAGAGTACGAGGCTGATGGATGAGCAGGTGAAAAACGCCCAGAGGCTTTTCGCCAACGGTTCCATAAAGGCCTTCCAACTGGTTGAGGTCCTGTCGAGAAAGACGGATCTCATGATGGCCTTGGCCGGTGCCGAAAACGAGTATCTCCATGTTAGGGCCGGCCTCTACGGTTTTTCGCAGCACAATCCTGATGAGGGGGAAAAATGATGATGAACAGTATAGAAAAAATCAAAAAGGGTTTTGCCGGGCGTCTGGCGGAGAAGTTCATCCATTCCCGCCTCACTCCCATCATAGCCATAGTGAGCCTTCTGCTGGGGATCTTTGCCGTAATATTGACCCCCAAGGAGGAGGAACCGCAGATATCCGTTCCCATGGTGGACATACAGCTAGCGGCGCCGGGGTATGAACCGGCAGAAGTGGAGCGCAAGATCACCGAGCCCGTAGAGCGCGCGGTCTGGGGATTGGAAGGTGTGGAGTACGTCTACTCCGCCAGCCGCGCCCACGGGAGCCTCATCACCGTGCGCTTCAAGGTGGGGGAACCGATGGAACCCTCCCTGGTCAAGGTGCATCACAAGCTGCTGGAGATCCGGAACCAGTTGCCGGACTCGCTGCCCTCCCCCCGGGTGAGGGCCTTCTCCATAGACGACGTTCCCTTCCTCACCCTCACCTTCAGTTCCCTGAAGAGGGACGATCATTCCCTTCGGGAGCTCATCGCCCCGCTGGCCCGGGAGCTTTCCAGCACTCCTGACCTGAGCCGCGTAGAGATGCTGGGCGGTCGGAAGAGAACCATTCGGGTTATTGTGGACCCGGCGCGCAGCGCAGCCAGGGGGGTTTCTCTCCTGGAAATTGCCCGGAGCCTCAAGGCCAGTGACGCCAGCGCGCCGGCGGGTAAGAACTGGGGAGCCGACCGGGTCTATGACGTGGAGGTGGGCGGGAGGCTCGCCTCGGCGGAGGATGTGGCCAATATCTCCGTGGGCCTCAGGGCGGGGCAGGTGGTCCGTATCCGGGACGTAGCCTCCGTGAAGGAAGGCCCCGAGGAGCGTACCAGGGTCTCCCTTCTGCTGGACAAGGACCTGGACTCCGGGACGAGGAACGCCGTGTCCGTTGTCTTCGCCAAGCGCAAGGGGACCAACGTGGTCGTCCTGGCCTCCGAGCTTCTCCAGAGGGCACGTACCTTTTCGGCGGGGCTGCCTGCGGACGTTTCCCTCTCGGTGGTGCGGAATTACGGGGAGACGGCGCGGGAGAAATCCAGCGAGCTCATCGAGCATCTCATCATAGCGACTCTTTCCGTGGCGCTCCTGATCGCCATTTTCATGGGGATGCGGGCGTCTCTGGTGGTCTCCATCGCCATCCCCGTGACCCTGGCTCTGACCCTGGCGGTATACTACTTCATGGGATATACCTTGAACCGTGTAACCCTCTTTGCCCTGATCTTTTCCATAGGGATACTTGTCGATGACGCCATCGTGGTCGTGGAGAACATCGAGCGGCATCTGCGAACCACGCCGGAGCTGAGCCTGCCCCGGGCCACGATACTGGCGGTTTCTGAAGTAGGTAATCCCACCATCCTGGCCACCTTTACGGTCATCGCCGCCATACTTCCCATGGCTTTCGTAAGCGGCCTGATGGGTCCCTATATGAAACCCATTCCCGTGGGGGCAAGCATGGCCATGATCCTGTCTCTCTTCGTGGCCTTCATCGTGACTCCCTGGGCCAGCGTGCGTCTTTTAAAGAAGGAACCCCATCACGGTCACGGCAGGAAGGGCGACAAGGAGAGTTTCCTGGACCGGCTCTACGTGAGGTTCATCCGCAGGCTCACAGCCAGCAGGAAGAACGCCCTGATCTTCGGCGGGGCGAGTGTTGCGCTTCTCCTGCTTGCGGCAAGCCTGGTGTTTTTCAAGGCGGTAAAGGTGAAGATGCTCCCCTTCGACAACAAGAACGAGTTCCAGGTCCTCCTGGATTATCCCACCGGGACGCCCCTGGCCAAGAGCACCGAGTGGTCGGTGGAGCTGGCGCGGGAGATTCTCAAGAACAGAAATGTGCGGAAGGTGCAGATCTTCGCCGGCGAGCCGGCGCCCTTCTCCTTCTCCGGAATGGTGAAGCACACCTTCCTGAGGCAGGCCGATTACCTGAACGATCTGCAGGTTGTGCTGAGCGACAAGAGCGAGCGGAGCGATTCCAGCCACAGGATCATCGAGGATCTGCGGCCGGTCATTCGGGAGTTCGCCGCACGAAAGAAGGCCCTCTCCAAGGTGCTGGAAATCCCTCCCGGACCTCCGGTGCTGGCCACCATGGTGGCGGAGGTATACGGGCCCAGCCGAACGGTACGGGATGCCGTGGCCCGGGAAGTCTATGACGTATTTGCCCGGGAGAAGAGCGTGGTCGACCTGGATTACTCCTGGAGAACCGGACGGCAGAGAAAGGTCTACTCCTTCGATCAGTATCGGGGGGGGCTCTTCGGGGCCAGCGCAACCCAGGCGGTGGGGGCCGGTCATCTCGTCTTCTCCGAATCACCCCTGCTTTCCCTCTCGGATGTAAAAAACCCTGAGGAGGTGAACATCGACCTTTCGGTGGCGCAGAAGGCGCGGTCGGGCGGGTCTCCCTTCCGGGGGCAGACGGTACCCTCCTTCGAGAGCGGTTTTGCCAGCCTGGAGCAGATCCTCAAAAGTCCCGAAACGCGGGAGAACGTCACCCTGTACCGGAAAAATCTCAAGCCCGTCAACTACGTGATGAGCGAACTTACGGGAGCGGAGGAGGCGCCGGTATACGGCGTGCTGAAGCTGGGTCCCCGTATCAAGTATCCCCTGCAGACTGCGGAGGTTCCCTGGAACACGCAGAAACCCGTGGTCAAATGGGACGGGGAATGGTTCATCACCTACGAGGTCTTCCGGGATCTCGGAGGAGCCTTTGCGGTTGTGCTGGTGCTCATTTACATCCTTGTGGTGGGATGGTTCCGCAGCTACCTGATCCCCCTCATCATCATGGCCCCCATCCCCATCAGCCTCATCGGTATACTGCCGGGGCATGCCCTGCTGGGGTCCTATTTCACGGCCACCTCCATGATCGGTTTCATCGCCGGGGCGGGGATCATCGTGCGCAACTCCATCATCCTGGTGGACTTTATAGAACAGGAGGTTCGGGGGGGGATGGGGCTGAAGGAGGCGGTCATCAGCGCGGGGGTGCTGCGCTTCCGGCCCATGCTCCTGACAGCGGCGGCGGTTGTCGTGGGAAGTTTCGTAATGCTCTTCGATCCCATCTTTCAGGGTCTGGCCGTGAGTCTCATGTTCGGGGAAATCGCCGCTACGATACTGAGCCGTTTTGCCGTGCCGATGCTCTATTACTGGGTTGCCGGCAAGGGCCGGGTAAAATTCCTCAAGGCTCACACGGGAGGCTCTGCGGCTTAGAAAGCACCGCATCCTTTAGCCTGCAAACCCCGGCAGAGTGCCGGGGTTTTTTGCGTCGGGTATATACGGGTACACACCGAAATTTTGTTGCAAAGGCGCTCCGGCTCCTGTAGAATAAGGTATAAAAGCAACAATGCCGCCGGTTACTGCCGGAAAAGCGGACATCCTCAGGACTCTTTACGGTCAATCCCCGGGACGGCTTTCTATGGCGGAATGTGGAAGGAGGAAATATGACTGAGATTTTGAAAGGCGAGGAGATCGATGCCCTGCTGGGCGCCATTTCCAAGGGAGAGATTAAGACGGAGGAGGGAAACCCGCCGCCGAAGGAGAACCCGGTGCTCAAGGTATACGATTTCCGGCGTCCCGACAAGTTCTCCCGCGATCAGATACGTACCCTGCAGATGATGCATCAGACCTTCGCCCGGCTGATGACCACAAAGCTCTCGGCCAGGATGCGCTCGGCCGCGGCGGTAAACGTGGTCTCCGTGGATACCCTGACCTACGAGGAGTTTCTCCGATCCATCCCCAATCCCTCTGTCCTGGGGGTGATCGACATGGACCCGCTGCCGGGGGCCTCGGTTCTGGAGATCGATCCCCTTCTTGCCTACACCCTCATTGACCGAATGGCGGGCGGTAACGGCGAGGGACTGCCGCCGCTGACCCGGGAGTTGACGGACATCGAAATGATTCTCATGGAGGAGGTAATGGCGGATGCCGTATCCTTCCTCAATGTGAGCTGGGAGAACGTGATCCCCCTCATCAGCCGTCTGGGGAATATCGAAACCAACCCCAATTTTGCGCAAATTGTTCCGCCTAACGACATGGTCCTTCTGGTGACCATGGAATGCTCCCTCGGGTCTTCTCAGGGGATGATGAATCTCGCGCTGCCTTACATCACCATCGAATCCATAGTTCCCCGCCTGAGCGCTCGGTTCTGGTTTACCAGCCCGGATACGGCGGAGGGAGGGTATAGTCCCGCCCTGGTCCGGGGTATGGGCAGCAGTGCCTGCTTTGAGACCCTGTACAATTATAAGCTGAGAGGCAGCGACTGTTCTCTGAACGATCTTCTCCGCATGAAGGCGGGGGCCCGCATCGTTTACGGGGGCGCTGATTTTACGGGAGTGGAATATCGGTCCTCCCGTGGGAAGGGGGTGAAGCCATGATGTTCGGAAGAAAGAAGAAAATGGAAAAAGAGGCTGCGGTATTGGCCGGGGGGGGTGATGCCCACAGGTCGGCAGGACAGGCAGATGAGACGGCGGAACTTTTCCGACTCATACCACCGGCGGGTTCTCTGGCGCGGGATTTCAGGCTGCCCCTCGTGCTGCGCCTGCCCCATCGAACCATAGATCTCCAGCAGTATCTGGAGGGGGCAGTCGAGGCAGTGGCGGATCTGGAGGATCTGGCGCCCCGCAGAGGGGAACTCATCTGGGGTTCCGCCGTTGTGGCGGAATGCCTCATGGAAAAGGGGAAAAAGGGCTCCCCGGCGGTAAAAATCACAAGACCCCTTCTGGATGTCAGGGAGAGCGAGAAGACCTCCTTTGTTCTTGACAGGCCGGTGACCCTGACGGCGGAGCTGACACGGAAGGTGCTGGAATATTCCGAGTGCCTCTCCCTGCGGGACGGATCGATCATACTCTTCGACAAGCTCGTTACGGCTCCTGTGGACATGCTGCTGGATGAAAAACGAGTTGTGGCGCGGGGGGAGGTCTGCCAGTTGGAAGACCGTTTTGCGGTGCGCATAACGGAAATCGTCTCATCCTCGGTCCGGGTGCCTGCGGTTCCTGTGGGAGCCGTGCCCCGGATGACCGCCCGGCTCGTCCTCGGGCGGACCGTGCTGACCGTGAGGGATCTGCTGGGCCTGGGGCAGGGGTCTGTGTACGCCCTGAGCCGTTTCAGCAATGAGCCGGTGGATCTGGAGTTCGACAACGGACTGGTGCTGAAAGGTGAGGTCGTCGTGGTGGACGAGTCTTTAGGAGTAAGGATCGTGATGCGGGAGGGGAATGATATTCCCGGTGAGGCGGAGGATGACAAGGCGGAAAGAAAATCGGTAGGAGGAGAATGGGAGGACCGGCTCGATTCCCTGAAGAACACGTTGAAGGAAGAACTGGATATGCTCCGAATGGAACTCTCGGCTCATATACGCGATGAGGCCCTGGAAGAGGACTTTGCCAGCGTCGTCGAAAGGGGTGAAACCTCCGGCAACGGAGCCGGGGGAGGGGGTCTTCCGCCCGAAAGGGATTTGAACTCCATGGATCCGGAAATCCTTTACGGCCTCCTGGCGGGGGAAAATCCCCAGATCACGGCCCTGGTGCTGACCCGGCTGGATGTCGATCGGGCTTCTTTTCTTCTGGCGGCTTTTCCCGAGGAGACCCAGCGGGATCTCATAAGGAGGATATCCCTGATGAACAGGGTCTCGCCGGAGGTGATCAAGGCAGTCGAAAGCGTGATCAGCCGAAAAGTAAGGGATCTCTCTCCAAGTGAGACCTCAGGTTCCGGGGGGATTGGATTTGCCGCGGACATGCTGGCCCGGATGGACCGGGGCTGGCAGGCGCGTCTGCTGGAAAGCCTGGAGGAGACGGACCCTGAGCTCGGCCGGGCCCTGAAGTCCGATATCTTCCTCTTCGAAGACCTCGTGCTCCTGGACGACCGTTCCGTGCAAAAGGTCCTGCGGGAGGTGGACACCCAGGACTTGGCCATCTCCCTTAAGGGGACGAGCGCCGAGGTGATGGAGAAGATCTTTCGCAACATGTCCAAGCGTGCGGCTGCGCTTTTACGGGAGGATATGGACTTCATGGGTCCCGTCAGGTTGAGGGATGTAGAGCAGCGTCAGGAGAAGATCATTAACATCATTAAGAAACTTGTGGAGTGCGGTGATATCATCATCGCCCGGAGCGGCGAAGACGAATTGGTCGTATGAGGATACAGGAGGATGAGATGAGCGAACTGATCGATTTTACCGGAACCATCGAGGCTGACGGGCTTTTCCGCGACGCGGACCCGGGAGAGTATATACTGACTATCGTGAGCTTTTCGGAAAAGGCGCGGCGCGAGGGGCTCCTCGCGCTGGAGGATGACCTGTCCGAGCTGGACAACAGCCTCTTCCGCTCCCTGCTTCAGCTGGTTGTGGACGGGACCGACCCGGAGCTGGTCCGCATCATCGGGGAGAACCTGGCGGATCAGTGCCTGGAGGAACTGGAGCAGTTTCACGACTGCGTCAAGTTCCTCCTCAACAACTGCCACCGCAGGGATGTGGAACCGCTTTTCCACCGCTATGTCGACTCGCGGGATATCCCCCGCCTGAGCGGTCTCCTGGATCGCGTGCTGCGGCAGCAGATGGACCTCAGAAACGCAGGAGAGATTTCCGCGGACAGTGACATCTCCCCCCGCATGCGGGAAATCCTGGAGGTGTTCCTCTCCGATCTGGATGCCGATTTCAAGCGCAAGCTCTATGAGAACCATTTCCGCGCCCTCCGCGACCGGGCCGAGGCCGAGTGCCGCATCATCCTGGACGGGGTCCTGGCCATACAGTCTGGCGACAATCCTCGAATAGTCCGCGACAAGCTCTGTGCCCTGGTGGACCGGGGTACCCTGGAACGGCTGGCCAGGGAGGGTTCCCTGCAGGCCGAAGGCGACTAGGGCCCCATCTACATCTCCGCACTGCTGCTGCCGGGATCGGGAAACAGGGCGAGGGCCACACCGTATTAGTCAGTCTAGGGGATCAGGGACGGCTGAAGATCTCCGCCATTTTCGGTTCGTACCAGGAGGAGAGGGCGAGGCTCTCGATATAACCGCAGTGCCCGCCGTAACTCTGCATGAGGAGTTCTGTTTGCGAATGGGACAGGAAGAGCGAAAAGTCCTCAGCGGGCACCACGGGATCGTCCTCCGATGTGATCACAGTCACGGGGAGGGTGATTCGTTTCACCGTATCCCCCGTGACGGCGTATCCCCGGAAATAGGCGGCAGCATTGGGGTAATCCGAGTAGCGCCGGATGAGGGTCTCGGTCATCTCCAGGCAGGTGTCCATCCTTAAGATATCGTCTAACTTGTACTTCCCGGGAAAGAGCTCCTGTTTGCATTTCAGGGATCGCTTCCATTTCTTGATGAAATAGGCTTTTATGAGCCCCATCCCGTCGATCCGGCGCGTGGATTCCATGGGATCGAGGGGAGGGTTGACCGCTACCGCCCGCTTCAGTGCCGGGATGGGCTTTTCCGTACAGAGAGATGCGAGTCTTAGTGTGAAATTGGCCCCCATGGAGAAACCTGCCAGGAATACCGGCGCCTTGGCCCTTTCGGCAACGCGGGCCGCCGCTTCGTGCACCTCGTCGAGCAGGGTGCCCATGAAGAAACCCTCGTTGAGGTGATGGGTCTCTCCGTGATCCCGGAAGTTGAGGCGGAACACATCGAACCCCTGCCCATAGAGATATCTTCCGGTATGGAGTATATAAGCGGAACGGGCGCTTCCCTCCCATCCGTGCATAAGGATGACCAGTCCCCGGGCGCTCCCATCGCCGTGGCGGGACAGGTAGCCCTGCAGTCGTACGCCCCCGCTCAGTGGGAGGATCACCTCCTCCTGAGCTTTCACCATGGCGTTGCCTCCCAGCGTCCGGAGGGAGGAGCTGTTGAGCACCGTCTGAAGCATAGGGTGCCTGAGGTAGCGCGGGGGATGAAAACGGTTGTTGTCGCTCTTCATCGCTCTTTCCTCAATCCTCGAAGTGTTCCGGTTTCATGTTCACCGTCAGGCCGTCGGGATTCATCAGGCGACTGCGGAGTCCTTCCGTTTTGGGAAGCTCGTATTCGAAGAAGTACCGCATGACGAAGAGTTTTCCCTCCAGGAAATCCCCCTCTGCGCCGCCGGCCCCCGCGTCGAGTTTTCGACGGGCCACCAGACCCTGAAGGAGCCACTGCCAGGCCGCGCAGACGATGCCGGCGAATTCCAGGTAGAGGGTTGCGTCCGCCAGGAAGCGGTCCACATCCCCCTGAAGGGCGACTCCCACCAGGGAGGATGTGACCTCATGCAGGGCGGCTGCAGCCTTTCGGAGCTTCCCTGCAGAGGGGGTCAGAGCCTCGACGGCCTCCGCCTCGGCGGATGTGCGGGACAGCTCCTCCAGAAAGAGGGTCAGAGCCTTCCCGTTTTTCATGGTGACCTTTCGTCCCAGCAGGTCCATCCCCTGGATGCCCGTGGTCCCCTCATGGATGGGGTGTATGCGTATGTCCCGCAGGTACTGCTCCACCGGGAATTCGTCGCTGTAACCGTATCCCCCCAGGCACTGTATGGCCTGACTCGTGGAGATGAGGCCCATCTCCGAGGGATAGCTCTTGACGATGGGGGTGAGGAACTCCAGCAGCAGTTCGAAGCGTTCCTTATCCTCCCCGGCGCTCACATGGGCCAGATCCACAAGCTTTCCGGCATAGACGATGAGGGAGAGGGAACCCTCGACGATGGCCCGTTGCTGCAGGAGCATGCGCTTGATGTCGGCGTGTTCGATAAGGGATATCTGGGGCCGGGAGGGATCCTTTTCCGTTACCTTCCGTCCCTGAAGCCGTTCGCGGGTGTATTCCAGCGAGGCGTGATAGGCGGCGGAGGCTATGGCCGTGGCGCCCAGACCCACGTTGATACGGGC
The DNA here is from genome assembly GCA_937967705.1 of uncultured Spirochaetia bacterium. Lineage (GTDB taxonomy): Bacteria > Spirochaetota > UBA4802 > UBA4802 > JAGODF01 > CALCJG01. Next base: position 3,324 of record CALCJG010000136.1, on the reverse strand, counting down.
CTCGTTCATCATCTGAAACATGTAGGCCAGGCCTTTGTGCGGCTCCCCCACCAGGTAACCGCGGCAGTCGTCCCGCTCCCCCATGCTGAGCTGGGCGATGGGCGCTCCCCGGTAACCCATCTTGTGATAACAACCGGCGCAGTTCACATCATTGGGTTTGAGGGCCCCGTTCTCGGGACGAAGGCGGGGTACTACGAAGAGGGAAAGTCCCTTTACACCGGGAGGAGCTCCCTTGATGCGCGCCAGCATCAGGTGTACGATGTTGTCCGCCCCGTTGTGATCCCCGGCGGAGATGAAGGTCTTCTGCCCCTTGATGAAGTAGTATCCGCCGCCGGCGGGTTCCGCCGAGGTTTTCACGTCGCTCAGGGAACTCCCCGCCTCGGGCTCTGTGAGAGCCATGGTGCCCTGCCATCGCCCCTCCACCATGGGGGGCACGTAAGTCTCCTGCAGTTCCTCCGAGCCAAAGGTGAGGATCAGGTTGACCGCTCCCGTCGAGAGGCCGGGATAGACGCTCAGGGAATAATTAGCGGCGGCAAAGATGAACTGGCAGGCGTTGAAGAGGGATACCGGCATCTGCTGGCCGCCCCGGTCGGCGGGGAAGATGGCGCTGATCCAGCCCCCCTCGCCGGAGGATGTGAGGAAGGGACGCACGGAGGAGTGCACCTGTATCGTTTCGCCGTCATAGCGGGGCGGGTTCTTGTCCATGTCTGAACAGGTCGGGTACATCACCTCCCCGGCGATCCTGCCGGCGGTCTCCAGGGTCATATCGAAGCTTTCCCGGCTGTAATCGCTGTAGTAGGCGTGTTTCGTCAACGACTCGATCCCGTGAACATCGTAAAGCGTGTATTTAAGATTGCGTTCGCTGTAAAATTTCCTGGCCATGATTTTTCTCCTGTTTTCTTATCATCTCCCCTGAAAGTTGGCTTCGCGCCGTTCCAGGAAGGAGAGCATTCCCTCCCGGACATCCTCGCTCTGCATGAGGGGCAGCAGGTCGGGGATGAGCCGTGCCAGGGCGGCCCTGTCCCCCTCAATCCGGGCTATCCTGGCCGATTTGAGCGCCGCCATGACCCCGAGGGGCGCCCCCTTGGCGACCTTTTCCGCCAGGGTCACGGCGGCATCCAGCTCTGACCCTGGTTCGGTCACCTGCTGCACCAGGCCCATCCGGAACGCTTCCTCCGCACTGATCTCGTCCCCCGTGAGGAGATAGCGCATGGCATTGCCCCATCCCATCTCCTGTATGATGCGCACCGTTCCTCCCCCGACGGGGTATATCCCCCGCTTGACCTCCAGGAGGGCTATGCGGGCGTCGGAGGCGGCTACGCGCATGTCCTGCGCGAGGAGGAGCTCGAAGCCGATGGTATAGCAGCGTCCGCGCAGGGCCATCACGACGGGTTTTCGGCAGCGGTTTTCCTCATCGAGCCCCAGGGGGTGGATGGCCCCCTCCGGGATGTCGATGCGGCCGCTCTGAAAGACCGGTGCCCATTTATCCAGCTCCAGACCCGCGGTAAAATGGTCCCCATGGGCAAAGAGCACGCCGCAGCGCAGGTCCTCCCGCCGGTGAAGCTCCCCGTAGGCCGCAGCGAGCTCTGCGTACATCTCCAGATCGAAGGCATTGCGCTTCTCGGGGCGGTTGAGACCCATCATGAGAATGGGGCCCCTCTCTTCCACTGTGATTCTCGTATACGTCATATCGGCACCTCCCGGTTGTCTGTTCTCAGTTGAGAACGTATTAAATGAATATTCAGTTAATTATCCGTCGAGAAAAATCCCTCAGCTTTTCCTCAGCATGGCCAGAACAGACCGCATCATATCCTGGCGATAGCCCTCCGCCTCCGCCTCATCAACGTAAAAATGCTTGAAGTGGCGGTACCCCTCCACGATGGAGATAACCATTTCCGCGCCCCGGCGCGGGTCCTTCAGGGATATCACCCCCGCCTCTATCATGGGAGTAAATTCATTGACGATGATCTTGATGAACTGGGTATAGAGTTCCCGGACGCGGGCGTGAATTTTAGCGCTGCGGAAGCTCATGGAAATGACGGAGTAATCGCCGGAGATGTCCGTCATGCGGTACCACTCGTCGCTGAAGAAGATCTCGACCAGGCGTTCTAGGCGCTTTTCCAAGTCGTTCGTTTCGATTTTCAGCCGAAGAAGAAGCTTCCCGTACTCCTTCATCACGTAATCCACCAACGCCACGATCATGTTGTCCTTGTTTTCGAAGTAATGGATGATGAGGCTGGGGTGTATCTTCATCTTCTTGGCCACTTTACCTATGGAGGCGCCCTCGATACCCTCCTCCAGGATGAGATCAAAGAAGTGCTTCAGTATGTCCGGCTTGCGCATCTCGGCGTTGAGTCGTTTTTTCATTCTGCATCCTGTTTTGATGGGTTCATTCTGGGGAGGCTCTGACCCCCCCCTGTTACCGATTTATGGTTCCCAACCGGATTTATTGCTCGAAAATCCCAGGGCTCTGACCCCGGGGCCTTAAAATACCTTTTAATGAGGGATAAATACCGGTTTATCCCTGAGGCTCTGACCCCTTTGGCCGCATTTTCCCTGCTTTTATACCGTTCTGCCGGCTTTGTCCCCCTCGTGAACCGCTTCCAGGAGGCGTCGGGGCTGAAGGACATCTCCGGCTTGCTGGAAGGGGATGTCCAGTTCCTGTAACACTCCTACCAGACCCTTCTCGGGGTCAGAGCCGAAGGCCTTGATGATCATAGAGACCGGCCCGATCTGCCGGGAAATGCCGTTCTGCTCGATGGTAACCCCCTGTTCGTCGATTGAAGTGACTTTAGCCCCCAGCAGGAGCTCCCCGCCGCCCTTCTTGAGGCGGCGATGCAGCCAGTAACCGTGCGCTGTGAGGGAATTCACGGGGGGAAAGGGGCTCATCTCGATAACCTGGGCGGGAAAGCCCCGCTCTATGCAGAAATCGGCAGTCTCCATGCCCACAAAACCCCCACCGAGGATGATGACCGGTCCCGCGGGTTTTACCTTTCCCAGGAGTACATCCCGGGCATCCTCTACATTTTTCCCGCCAATGCCGGGGATGGGGGGCGTGAGGGTCAGAGCCCCGGCAGCCAGCACCACCGAATCAGGGCGGCCCTCAGCCAGCTCTTTTTGGCTGACGGACTGGCCGAGGCGGATATCAACCCCCTTTTTCTTCAGCTGCCGGGCGGCCCAGTCGATCCATTTCTGGAAGCCCTCCTTGTGGGGCGGCCGGCTGGCGGAGACGAGCTGTCCCCCGGGCTCGGCTTCCCGCTCGAAGAGGGTCACCTCATGCCCCCGGTTCCTGGCCGCCAGGGCGGCGGAGAGCCGCGCCACGGG
>CALCJG010000135.1 GCA_937967705.1 uncultured Spirochaetia bacterium | reverse complement strand
AGGAGCTGGACCGGGAGACCAATTTCTATTTCTACAACGCGCGGTACTACGACCCGGAGATAGCGCGTTTTGTAACGGCGGACAACCTGGTGGACAACGAGTCCGACACCCAGGGCTGGAACCGCTTCAGTTACGTAAAAGGCAACCCGGTGGTGTACAAGGACCCGACGGGGCATTTGGCTGATCCTTTCAGCTTGGTGTTGGGCGTCAATGCTGCTGCAGGGAAGTACGTATATGATAGTTTTAAGAATGGGAAGGGTGAGAAAACTGCTGTTGAGAATAAACTGAATGAATCGAAGAATACAAGAGGTAAGTATAGACTGGAATGCACATGTGTCATGCTGGAAAGCTATAATGCTAAAAAGGATGATGGCGATGAATATAAAGCAGTTAAGGGATACCAAAAGCTTAAGCTGTTCAATCCTGAGGGGAAACTCGTTAATGAGATGGTAGTTGGTGAGACAGAGAAAGGGAAAAAGGGAGAATATGTAAGATGGGAGGGCTCTGTTAGTCCGTGGCCAGCGCCACCCGGGAAAAACATGGATACACAGAAGATGTATAAGAAAAAATACGGAATGGATGTACAGCATGTGGTAAATCCGAACGAAAAGGGAATCTTTATCCATTATGGATATAAATCATGGGGGTGTATTGTCTTAGGAAATGAGGATAATAAAGAAAGTGAGCGAATGTATAACGCTTTAATAGCTGCTGCAGGTAAGGATGGAAAAGGTGTAATCGTTGACCAAAAAGTAGTGGATAAACGAGACAATGACGAAAAGATAGAATTAAAAGTTCCATATAAGACTGATTGAAAGGGGAGAGTATAATGTGAGAAAGCGCATAGGTCTTTTGTTGATTTCTGTTTTTTTTATATTCAGTTGTTCAAAAAGCGAAAAAGTAAAGGATGATGGACGAATTATTTATAAGCATGGTATCGGCTTTATCAATGGTGAGCCTCGGGTTATGAGGCAGTCAAAGTATTGTAAAGGGGAACCTGAGGATATCATTATGTTGGTAAGGGGAGACGTGTCGTTAAAGAAGGATGGGAATAGGTTAATCCATGCTGTTAATTTCGGGATGAAAAATGACCATAATATTTATACAATTGATAGATATCTAAGTGGGAATTATGATAAAAGAAAGATAAATAGATACAAGCATAAGATTGAGAACAACTACTCCTATGTAAGTCCCGATGGAAAGGAATGGGATCGCCTGATAATAAAAGTTATTGATGATAAGAAGCATAAGTATGATTCTCATCACAGGCGGGTGATGATTCTGTCCCTTGAATGCAAGTGGTTTAAAGGGGTTTACAATTTTAATGAAGAAGGCAATTAAGGCAACCCGACCCTAAAACCATCCGCCGAAGGCGGATACCTTATCAGCTCGTCTGTTTGAACCGCACCAAACGGAGCGAAGCGGAGTGACTGCGGTGAGTTTCGAGCGACCCAGCCCCGCTGGCGAGGCGAGCGCGGGATGGCGCCGGAAGGGTTGCGCTCTCAACCCTTCCGTCAGAGGAAGTTCCCCCCCAGGAACAAGCCCCCCGCCCAGGGGAAGCGCAGACCAATTGTTTCCTAACAAAACGCGGATACTTGTCAATACAACCATCATTGAATTGTCTCTCAAATACGTATTGGGCCGTAAATATTAACCCAGTGAAACTGCAAGCTATGATTCGGAGAGTTCCCTTAAGCGGTCCATCAGAACGGACATCCCCATGACCTCCACCCCTTCCTTAATAAGGTAGGAATCCTCGATAGGGGCTACAACCCAGGTGTGGTCAGGTTTAAGATCCTCCAGCGCATTCCAGAATCCCCGCGGGAGATCAGGGGCGGATGAGGCCTTGCATTCAATTGCAATACGGCGTTTACCTTTTTCCAGAACAAGGTCGATTTCAGTGCCGGATGAGGTTCTATAGAAGGAAGCCCTGTGTCGGGGAAGGAGGGCAATCGCGTTATCTATGACCAGTCCTTCCCAGGAGGAACCCAGAACAGGATGACCCAAAAGATCATTGAATTTTTCAATGTCGAGCAGGGCATGAAGAAGACCTGTATCCCTGATATAGAGTTTTGGGGATTTGACGATTCGTTTCTTGCGATTGGTTTCCAACGGGGGCAGGAGCCGGATGAGAAAGGTTTGCTCCAGAATATCGAGGTAATGCCTTACGGTGTGGTGGCTGATCCCGAGGGATTCCCCTATCCGGGAGGCGTTGAGTATCTGACCGTTGTAGTGGGCACACATGGTCCAGAGCCTTCTCAGGGAGAGGGAGGGGATGGAGATGCCCAGCATCGGAATGTCCCTTTCCAGGTACGTCCTGATGAAATCCAGACGCCATTGAAAACTGACGGTGTCGCTTTCGGCGAGAATACTTCTGGGAAAACCGCCCCTTATCCAGTAACGATTCAGTTCACAGGAGGCCGGTTCCCTGAGAATTTCTTCCGCCAGAAAGGGAGTCAACTCCAGATAGGATATTCTCCCTGCCAGGGTTTCCGAGCTCTGTCTGATCAGGTCCCGGGAAGCCGACCCCAGGATAAGCATCCGGGTGTTATCCTTTCCCCTGTCCACGATACTTCTAAGAACGGGGAAGAGGTCGGGCCTTCGCTGTATTTCATCAATACATATGAGATTGTTTTCATTAGCCCTGAAAAAAAGAAGGGGATCATCAAGTTTCCTGAGGTCTGCCGGATTTTCCAAATCTAGGTAGATGGAAGCAGGAAATCCGGATATTACCTGTTCAGCCAGGGTGGATTTGCCGCATTGACGCGGTCCCAGAAGGGCCACGATGGGATTGGACTTGAGCCGTTGGACAATTTCCTTTTCAAGATAGCGGGGGTAGTATCTTTGCATATTGGAAGCTTATGTTCCAAATTGCAATAATGTCAAGTGGTTTTCCCTTCATAATATAATAATTGTGCAGGAACAAGCCCCCCCCATGGCAAGGGATAAAAAAAGTCAAACCCTACTCATATCCCTTCCGGCCTTTATAGGCGATCCGCGCCGAGATGTTGCCCAGCATATCCTCCCTCTCCGAGGGTTGGGATTCCGAGAGGGCCAGGCAGATGTTGCGAATCCTTTCCAGGTTGAAATAGCTGGAGTTCGGCAGGGGATAGAGGTCGCTTTCCGTCATAATTCGATGGCCGTAGATCTTAGGGAACAGGTCGACATTCCGGGAGATGATCTTTCCGAGGATCTCCAACTCGTTCCGGTTCAGTCTGGTCAGGTCTTTGGAAACGGAGCGGGAGGTCTTAAAACCCTTTCTTCGAATGTGGAGGCGTTCCCGGCTTTCCCGGTCGAAGAGAATGATCCAGTGCCTCTTCTGCAGGGCATAGAGCAGCGGCATGATGAGGATGACGGAACCGAGAACCGTGAAGAAGACCCCGGCGGGTTTGCGCTTGAAGGGTTTGGAGCCGAAGAAATCTGAAAGCATCTGGACGCAGCGGTGGAGGAGGTACACCCGTTCCAGGATGGGGATCAGGGCGATGAAGAGGGGCAGAACGTTGATCCATTTCCCCAGGGGCCGCGGCTGGCCGTCGCGCTCCACGTCCTCAGCGAGCATATCGATCGCGGGGCGCGACATGTAACTGCGTTTGTATTTTACCCCCATAAGGGAGCAGGCCCATCTCTCCACCTCGCCTATGTTGGCCCCCGCCATGATGAATCCCGGTTTCCGGGGAATCACCCTGTCCCATTTGACCCCCGCCTGCCCGTCGGCCCCGGTGATCGCGTCGATGATCCCGAAATGGACGGGGCAGAGTTTCAGTTGCTCGATGGTGGGACGGGAGGCGCCCGTCTTGTAGTGATAATGCCACATCTTGTTGCCTCGGGCAGGCAGCCGTAGGTGTTTTTGACCAGGAGGGTGTACCCGTCGTATATATGGGTCTTGAAGGCGCAGAAGCTGATGCGGTAGTCCGCCTCGTACCAGGCCTTTCCCAGCCGAATAGTCCCATGGGGCATATCGGGTGCCTCGACATCAACGGTATGGGCGCTAAGGTCTTCCAGGGTATAGGGGTGGGGATGTCCGGTGTCGTCGATCATATGGGCGGTCAGCCGGGTTTCCTCCCGTATCTCGGACCAGTGATATCCTCCTGCCAGCCCCAGGGCGGACATGACCCGGATCGGCTCCCGTTTGTCGAATCCGGCCTCGTAGAGGTTGCGGCTTTCCACCAGTTTGATGTTGCCGTAACCCCGCACTGAGAGCCATTCCACCAAGGCCAGCACCAGAAGGGCGTCGGTGGTTACGCCGTCCTCATCCCGGCGTATGTACATCATGGCGTTGGGTTTGATGACGATCGAGAAATCCCTCTTCGATTTCCCGGAATCCCTTCGGACCGATTCTAGGGAATCTTCAAAGAAGGAGAGCCTGAGGACATCACCGAGAAGGCTGATCTTGTCGTTGCCGTCCAGATAGCGCAGTACGATTCTGTTCATAGACCCCTCCTGTGCGGATTTGAATGAGGCCTGATTCCCGGGAATTTCTTCAGGAGCCGGCCCTGGTTACCGTGAAATAAAAGATGTTCCTCTTCCTGTTCCGGAAACGGTAGATGCCCCGGCCGATGTACCGGTCTTTGCCGGTCTGTTTCAGCTCATCGACCAGGGGCCGGATATAAAAGGGATTGGCCTTGGCGTCGTAGATGATCTTGACCACCTCCTCGCCGTCGCCGGTTTCCGAGGCGCCTTTGTCGACCCGGAAGTTGCCGATCTTAATGAAGCCGAGGAAACAGTTATATCCGCCGCCCTCCTCCATGACCCGATCCGGGAAGAATTTGAAATGGCCCAGAATTCTGATGGGAGGAAAGAGGGGAATAATGAGGCGGACAATATAGCGACCCTTAAAATCTTCGAGCAGGGGCGTGCGGGCGCTCTGGAACTCTTGTCTGGCTTTCATCATGATCAACCCTCCGTGATGGATGTTGGAGAATGCCGAGATGCAATATAATATAGACTTTGAGTACATAGTATATTGTATAGGGATTTTGTCAAGCGGATTTCTTCTTTCGGGGGGGATTGCAAGCACAACAGTCTATGCTTCATTGCTTTACCGGCGGAATTCGGTTTAGAGAAAAAACGCTGAAGAAGCCCAACTGATGCCGGTAAAGGGTCTGTGTACGGGTTGACCTGTCAGCAGGGACTTGTCTCGGGGATTGGAGGGTACGGCCTCCGCCGGCCTTACGGCGAAGAGAGCGACATCTCTCGCGCCAGGAGATCGCATCGCCGGTGATGGGGATGATCGTCGGAGGAGGGTATCCAGCGGAAATGAATCTCCCTCCGCCTCCTTAAGGCCGACAGGGCTTCCCAGAGATCCCTGTTTTTTACGGGACGGTTCTGTGCGGTAAAAAAACCGTTCCGCTCCCAGTTGAAGAGCCATACCTCGGCGCCCCGGATGACATACCGGCTGTCCGTGTTCACGACGGCCGGGCCGTCCCGATCCAGCAGATTCAGGGTGTTCACGACTGCCAGGAGTTCGGTTCTGTTGCTCCCATCGCAGGGCTCGCGCCCGGAGGTTTCCCTTGCCGCTCCAGTGGCATAGTTAATGATCCCCGCCCATCCCCCGATCCCGGTTTGTGCGAGGCTGCCATCGGTAAAAATCTGGATGGCATCGTCCGGGATGATACGCTCTTCACAGCGTTCCGGGAAAACGAAGGGAATGTCAATGTCGTCCGTACCCGCCGCTTTTATGCAGTTTGAGAGTATTTTTTTCAGCAGGATTTCGTTCTTTCTCAGGACAGGGGTGAAGGCCGCCTCGGGGATTTCATAGTCGATCAGGGACCGGTCCTCGTAATAGACTATGCGCTGGCAGGGGGAATCGCCGAGCGGTGCCTCCTGCAGGGAGACTGTGCATGCGATGCCGCTGGAGAGGCGCTGGACGCCCCGGAGGCGGAAGAGCTGTGTCGAGTCGTGTCTATCCATACTCGGTTGTAAATGTTCCTGGTCAGAATTCGGGGAAAGAGATACCTGATCAATGAGATGGCTCCCCACTTCCGTGCTTGTCAATGATTATATCTATGAGAGGATCCGAAAGAAAGAAGGCAATAAGTTCTTCGGCTTTTTCAAAGAATGGGTTATGCGTCCTTACGGTTTGCCCCTGCGGTATCGGTTGGGAGAGACCCCCCTCATCCGGGAATAAACCGCGTTGAAGGGAGTGGGGGAGTTGAACCCCGCCGCCACGGCGATGGAGAAGAGAGAGCGGTCCGGCTCCTCCCGCGGTTTAACCTGGCATTTTTTATGGGATACCCCCGTAATTCCCCTTGACAGAAACGCGCTGCACTATTAGCCCACTCACCAATCTGATGCAGCCATTCTTTATTGCCCGCTCTGCTACGATTGCTTCAGACCTGAATCAATATTACAACTGGCTTCCCAACCAAAAGGGCCGATGAAAGACTTTTCAAACAGGGTCGTCTATATTACCGGGGGTTCCATGGGGATCGGTCTGGCCGTCGCCCGGGCCTTTGCCCGCCGGGGCGCCCATCTGCTTCTCTTCGCCCGCCGCGAAGAGGCCCTGAAGAAGGCGGTGGACGAGGTCCGCTCCTGCGTCCGGTCCGCCGGCCAGCGAATCGGGTACCGGACGATGGATGTGGGGAACCATGAGGAGGTCTGCCGCATCGCTGCCGGGGCGGCGGAGGGTTTCGGCCCTCCCGACGTTCTGATCAACAACGCCGGGATCGGGTATCCTCGGTATTTCGAGGACATTCCCTACGCCCAGTTCGATGCCACGATCAAGACCAATCTCTACGGGACCTGGAACATGATTTCGGCACTCCTGCCCTTCATGAAAGAGCGGGGCGGCTACATCGTCAACGTTTCTTCCATCATCGGATTCCTGGGGGTCTTCGGTTATGCGGATTACGCCGCCTCCAAGTTTGCGGTGATGGGCCTGTCCGAGGTGCTGCAGAGCGAACTGAAACGCTACGGCATCTCCCTCTCGGTGCTCTGCCCCCCGGATACCGACACGCCGGGCTTTAAGGACGAAAACCTCACCAAGCCCCCCGAAACCTGGGCCCTCTCCGAAAATGCGAAAGTCCTCACCGCCGATCAGGTGGCCGAGGCGCTCCTCAGAGGTATGAGGAAGCGGCAGTATCTCATCATCCCCGGCCTGGAGGGGAGGTTCATACTCTGGGCCAAGAGGTTTATCCCTTCCCTGGTAAACTTCGTCATGGACCGCCAGATTCGCGGCGCGGCTCATCACACAGATAAATAACTCTAAGAGGTATCCGTATGCGAGAATTACAGGAAATCCATGACTGGTTTGCCCCCGTCAGGGAGATGATTCATCTCATCCCCTGCGCCAGCACCCTGCCGTCTCCCACCTTCACGAAGGAGGGGAGGGAGTACGTCTCCTTCAGTTCCAACAATTATCTCTGTCTGGCCAGGCATCCCCGGTTGATTCAAAAAGCCCGGGAGGGACTGGAAAAGTACGGTGTGGCCAACTGCGAGTCACGACTCCTGGGGGGCGATATGGAGGTGTATACCGACCTGGAGGAGAAGCTAGCACGGCTGAAGCATAAAAGCTCCGCAATGATCTTCGCCACGGGGTACCTGACCAACCTGGGGGTGCTCTCCTCGCTGGTCAACACCGGCAAGCTGGCCAGGTTCTTCGGCCATACCCCCTCCCGCTCCTATACCTACACCTACTTTACCGATCAGTTCAACCATGTGAGCATCCGGGAGGGGATCGCCATGTCCCGGGTTCCCTCGGTCAAGTACCGCCATGCGGATATGAACGACCTGGAGCAGAAACTGAAGGAAAATAAGGCGGATATCCCCATCATCGTGAGCGACGGGGTTTTCAGTCAGGACGGGGATATCGTTCCGCTCCCGGAGATGCTGGAACTGGCGGAGAGGTACGACGCCATGATCTACATTGACGACGCCCATGGGACCGGCCTGCTGGGTGAAACCGGCTGCGGGACCACCGAGCATTTCCGCATCGAAAGTCCCCGGATCATCTGCATGGGAACCCTGAGCAAGGCCTACGGCGCCATAGGGGGGTTCATCGCCACGGAAAACACCATTACCGACCTGCTGAGATTCTCATGCAGTTCCTACGGCTTTACCTCGACGGTGCCGCCGGATCAGGCCTGCGCCATCTCCGAGGCCATCGACGTGGTGAGGGACGAACCCCATCTGCGGCATCAGATATGGGAAAACCAGCGTTATTTCGTGACGGGCGTCGAGGCCCTGGGGTACCGGGTCATGAGCAGGGAGAGCTGCATCATTCCGGTCTGGATAGGGGATGAGCTGAAATGCGAATCCTTTGCCCGCTCCCTGGAACGAGATTACCGGATCCATGTGGACTCCATCGTCTTTCCGGCGGTGTCCCTCAAACAGGCCCGGCTGCGTTTCAACATGAACGCGGGGCATACCCGGGCTCATCTGGATACGGTTCTGTCGGCCCTTAAAAACTTCGCATCGACTCTATAAACGCAAGCCTGCCGCTTTATCTTTCCTCCCGGCCGATTCTTGGATTTCGGACTAATGCAGTTTGCCCTGGGGCATCAGGTATTCTCTCATCGGGGAAGCGAGGGCGATGGCTCCCATAAGAAGAAAGAAGGTCAGGAGTATCCGGTTTTCTCGCGTCCCCATGTTATCGGACCCCTCCTATTTTCTTCTGCACCTTGTCGCTTCTCAGTTCCCGGATAGCGTCGGCGGCGTTCCAGCGGGCGCTTTTGGATTCCAGCAGGGCCATTTCCCCTGCAGTTTTCAGGGCGGCCCCGTTAAGGGACCGGTTCCTCTTGCCTGTCTGGCGCAGGGCCCAGTTAACCGCCTTCCGAACGAAGTTTCTCTCGTCTGTGGATTCCCCAAGGATGACAGTAAGGAAGGAGAGAAAGAGTTTGTCTTCCGCCTGTTTGTCGTGGACGGCCAGGGAGGCCATGAGGGCAAAGCCGGCCCGCTTGACGAAGTCGTCGCCGCGCCCGCTGCATTGCAGGGCGTTGACAACTGCGAAGGGGGTGCTGTCAAAGAGGTTCATGCAGCACTGATCGCAGAGATCCCAGGAGTCGAAGTCGCTGACCCATTGTTCCATCTGGGCCTCTGTTACGAGGGCCGGGTCATCCACCAGGCAGGCCAGTATGTGGGCTTCATGGATCCCGGAGGCCCAGAGTTCCCCGGCCAGGACATGGTCTCTGCGGTGCAGCCGGGCCAGTTTGCGCAGCTCGGGCATGGGGACCCCCAGGGCCCGGCGGGTGTTGATTCCGAAGCGGCCCATTCCCTCCCGGTTGCGGGGGCTTGCCAGGGATCGAAGCAAGTCTATGAGTCGGGCAGTGTCCTCATGTCCCATGTGGGAGATCTCAGAGCAGTATATAGAGGAATTCGCAGTCGCTCTTGCCTGGATTGGCCCAGCGCTCGATGAAACTCTTGTGCAGGAGTATGGAATCGCCCTTGCGGAACTGCTGCTCCTCTCCGTTGATGGTGAGGTTGAGCACCCCGGCCAGGACGCTGATGAATTCCTTGCCCTTGTGGAGCAGTATGGGACCGTCCACCTTCTCGTAGCCCGCCATCCGGACGGTGTAGGGTTTGACCTCCATGCTTTTCTCGTCGGAGAGGGTGTGTATCGTCACCTTGCGGGCGCCGCCGTACTTGATCTCTTCCTTTCGGAAGATGGCGTAACCCTTGTCGTCGCTGCGGTTCATCCCGGAGCTGATGAAATACTCCAGGGGCCGGGTGAAAAGTGAGGACATCTGCACCAGGGTATTGAGGGAAGGGGTGATGATGTCGTTCTCGATCTGGGATATGGCTCCTGGGGTCATCCCCAAACGGGAAGCCAGCTCCGCCTGGGTGATCCCCGCCGATTTTCTCAATTCCTTGACCTTGTTGCCGAAGCGGAAGGCGTCCTGCTTGATGTCCTGGAAGCGGATCTCGCGGTCGATGATGCGGAAGTGATGGGGACCGCTCAGATTGGGGGAGGAGCGGTCCTCCAGCTTCTGTATCCGCATCTCGTAATAGGAGCTGTCGGTGTTGCTCACCGCGATGACGATCTGGGTGATGTGCATGAGCCCCGCGATGAACTCCCGGGAGTGGGCATCCTTCTCGTAGACCCAGTAGGCGATGGTGTTGAGGTCGTAGAGCTTGGGGCAGGTAAAGGAGAAGAAGTCCAGCACCGCCCGCTCGTCCTTCCAGAGCTCGTTCATCCCGGTGAGGCTGTCGAAAACGTAGAAGGAGCCGTTCTTGTTCTCCTTCTGTATCTCGTTCATGAGGGCGATGAAGGAGGGGATGTCCCGGGGATTTTCCACCCTGATGATTTTCGAGAGATCGTAATCGCTTTCATGATTGTAGAAGTCCATGAAGACGGCGTCGCTGTTGCCCTTGCCGTGGGTAAAGGCGTCTATGAGGGTGACGTTCTGGTTCCGGTATATGTCGTCGAAGCGCTTGCAGATGGTGTGAGGCGAATAGTTGAAATTGACGTAGACGATGGAACGACTGAGATCGCCGGACTTGCTGAGCAGGCTACGGATGAAGTATTCCACCGGCACACCGTTGGAAATCTGCCAGACTACATTGTCTCCCATGCTCAGTCCGCCGGTTAGTCGGTCAAGGTAATCGATGCCGCTGCTTATCATAACATTTCCTCAAGTGATGATATCTTCCTGAAATTTTACTACAATACGTCGCCCCTTTCAACACGGTTTCGGCCTTTTTTCTTGGCGCTGTACATGGCCCTGTCGGAGGCTTCGATGACCTCGTCCACGGTGTGGTTGAAATTGCTTTCCAGGGCCACGACCCCACCGCTCATGGTTACGGGAAGAGGGATGGAATGCTCCCTGTCGCCGGCCTCAACCAAGGCCCTCAGGCGCTCGCCAATCTGACCGGTTTTCTCCAGATCGCAGCCGGGCAGGAGGATCATGAACTCCTCCCCGCCGTACCGTCCGATCGAATCGTAGGCCCGCAACAGGAGGCAGAGAATCCTGGTGACACCGATCAGTATCCTGTCTCCCATCAGGTGGCCGTGATCATCGTTTATTCTCTTAAAATGATCGATGTCAATCATAATTATTCCCAGGGGAGTGCCTTCTCTCCCCGCACGCAATATCTCCCCTGTGAGCCTTCCCAGCAGCGCGCTGCGGTTGAGAACCCCGGTCAGGCGGTCGTGAGTGGCCTGGAAGTGAAGCTTTTCCGCTGCCTGGTCGGAGTATTTACGATAATAAAAGGCGGCGTAGCTGAGCCCGATGAAATTGGCCAGGACATTGGAGGCGTGAAAGTAATCCGGGGCAAGGGATGTGATTTCCGTGTAGGGCGCATGTGCATGGCTGTATTTGAAGAGCAGTATGCAGGCAACGCATAGAAGAGATTCCATTAATACTTGAAGGGCAATATGCCAGCGGGAGAAGAAGACGATGATGCTCATCGTCAGGAAGTAGTATTGAAAACCGAAATTCCATCCAAAGGCGAGAACGCAGTAGGAGGCATGATAGGATATCTCGATGAGCCAGAGGAACGAAGCGATTTGAGTACGTCCCCTCCGGTTAAGTGCCAGAACCATAATGTCCAGAAAGAGGCAAAGGGTGTTGTTAAAGAGCACCATCCCGTTGTCCATATAGTAGAATATGGGCTGGAAGGTTAAGTGCCCCAGGAAGGAGTATAGGAACATATAGTTGCAGAAGACAAAGAAACGCCGGTCCTGGAAGGGGACGATCGGCGGTATCTCTTCGATCCTGGCGAAGAGATTACGGATGTTTTTCAAGGGAAACAGCGTCATGATTACCGTATTGAAAAAGCTTATCGGGCCGTCCGGACATCTTCTATAGCCGAACCGAAAGAGGACCGCCCCTATCCGGTCGGAATACCTGAATTGCCCTGTAAGGGAATCTAACGGCGGGAGATATAATAATCAAGAACTTATCCATCTCCCATGGGTTGCGGAGTCCAGTTTTTATAATTGAAGAAAATGGGAAAATTGAGGAGTTTTGATAATTAATCCTTTACTATTTTTCGGCTTTGGGGTAGCCCTATCCCCATATTTTCATTACGCGAGGTGAGAGATGTTCAACAGAGAATACGAAGCCATGCCACTGAAGAAGCTCAGGGAGCTTCAGCTGGAGAGGCTGAAATGGTCCATCCGCCATGCCTATGACAATGTTCCCCATTACCGGAATGCCTTCGATAAAGCCGGCTTCCATCCCGACAAGTTTAAATCCCTGGAGGACATGAAACATGTCCCCTTCCTGACGAAGCAGAACATGCGGGACAACTATCCCTTCGGACTCTTTGCCGTGCCGCTGGACAAGGTGGCCCGGGTACACTCCTCCTCGGGAACCACAGGCAACGCCACAGTCGTCGGTTATACCAAAAACGATATTGAGGTTTTTGCAGAGGTGGTGGCCCGCTGTCTGGTGGCCTACGGGGCTTCGGAAAAGGACATCATTCAGGTGGCCTACGGGTATGGTCTCTTTACCGGAGGTCTGGGTCTCCATTACGGATCGGAAAAGATCGGCGCCATGACCGTTCCCATCTCCGGGGGCAATACAGAGCGTCAGCTCATGCTGATCAAGGATTTCGGCACCACCATGATCGCCTGCACCCCCTCCTACATGCTGAACGTGGCGGATTATATAGAGAAGAAGCGGCCGGATTACGACATGCGCAAAACGAAAATGCGGGCCGGGATCTTCGGTGCGGAGCCCTGGTCGGAAAGCATGCGCAGAGAGATCGAGACGCGGCTGGGAATACAGGCCTACGACATATACGGCCTTTCGGAAATCATCGGTCCTGGTGTGTCGGGGGAATGTTCGGAGAAATCGGGGCTGCATGTCTTTGAAGACCATTTCTACGTGGAGATCATCAATCCGGATACCGGCGAGATTCTGCCCGAGGGCGCAAAGGGGGAGATCGTCTACACCTCCCTGACCAAGGAGGCCTGCCCTGTGATCCGCTACCGCTCCCGCGACATCACCCGGCTCTATTACGATAACTGCAAATGCGGACGGACCCTCGTAAAGATGGAGAAGGTGACCGGGCGTTCAGACGACATGATGATCATCCGCGGCGTGAACGTCTTCCCCTCCCAGATCGAATCCGTCCTCATGGAAGTTGAGGGAACGGAACCTCATTACCAGATCATACTGGACCGCAAGGGCGCCCTGGATGACATAGAGGTGATGGTGGAGGTGAACGAGAAGCTCTTCTCCGACGAGATCAAGGTCCTGGAGGATCTGAAGAAACGGATCACGGACCGCTTCCGCAGCGCCCTGGGCATATCCGCCAAGATCACGCTGGTGGAGCCGATGCGCATACCCCGCAGCGAGGGCAAGGCCGTCCGCGTCGTGGACAAAAGAAAAATTTAACGGACAAACAGAAGGAGGCAGAGGATGAACGTAACGCAGCTTTCCATATTTCTCGAAAACAAACCCGGCCATCTGCAGAGTGCCCTGAGGATACTGGCCGAAAGGAAGATCAATATAAGGACCCTCACCATAGCCGAGGTTTCGGACTTTGGTATCGTCCGGCTGATCGTAAACAACCCGGAGGAGGGGGCCCGCGTTCTCAAGGAGAGCCATGTGGCCTGCTCCATTACCGAGGTCCTGGCCATCGAGCTGGAGGACCGGCCCGGGTCCCTTCTGGACGCCCTGGAGACCTTCAAAAAGCGCAGTCTCAATATCGAGTACATGTATGCCTTCACGGAAAAAAGAGGTGACAAAGCGGTCATGATTTTTAGATTTGACGATATCGAAGCTGCTAAAAAAGCCCTCATCGAGGAAGGATACAACATCGTCAAGAATATAGACATTATTGGAGAATGACCGATGCAGAAGAAGGTATTGCTGGGGAACGAAGCCATAGCCAGGGGCGCCTATGAGGCGGACTGCCGTGTGGCGGCTGCCTATCCGGGAACGCCCAGCACGGAGATTCTGGAGGCCATCGCCCGGGACTACAAGAATATAAAGGCCCAGTGGTCGCCCAACGAGAAGGTGGCCCTCGAGGTCGTGGCGGGCTCATCGGTGGCCGGTGCCCGGTCGATGGCGGCCATGAAGCATGTAGGCCTCAATGTGGCGGCGGACCCTCTCTTTACCTTTTCCTATACCGGCGCTAACGGCGGTTTCGTGATCATCAACGCCGACGATCCCGGTGCCTGGAGCTCGCAGAACGAGCAGGACAACCGGCATTATGCCAGGGCCGCCAAGGTTCCGATGATAGAGCCTTCAAGCCCGGCGGAGGCCAAGGAGTTCACCAAACTGGCCTTCGAGATCTCCGAGGATTTCGACAGGCCGGTGATCGTGCGGATCACGACGCGCATCGCCCATTCCCAGGGGATCGTGCAGCTGGACGAGAAGGCGGACATCCCCCTCAAGCCCTTTGAGCGAAATCCCCAGAAATACGTGATGATACCCGCTCACGCCCGGCCCCGGCACAGGTTCATCGAGGAGCAGATGATCAAGCTCAAGGAGTATTCCAACAACTCCGTGCTCAACCGCATAGAATGGGGAAACAAGAAGAGAGGCATCATAACAAACGGCGTGGCCTATCAATACGTCAAAGAGGTCTGCCCGGACGATTCCGTGCTGAAGATCGGGGTTGTCTGGCCCCTTCCGGATGACGTTATCAAGGAGTTCGCCGACCAGGTGGAGGAGCTCTACGTGGTGGAGGAGTGCGATCCCTTCATTGAGGACTATGTCCGTGGGCTGGGCTACAACGTAACCGGAAAGAAGATCATCCCCCTCCTGGGCGAGCTGACCCCGGAGATCGTGGACATGGCCCTGAACAAGAAAAAGCCTCTCAACCAGATACCGGTCTACAGTTCCAAAATACCCGGAAGGCCTCCGGCGCTCTGCAAGGGATGCCCTCACGGCTTCGTCTTCGATGTACTGAAGAAGCTGGACCTGGTGGTCAACGGCGATATAGGCTGCTATACCCTGGCGGTATTGCCGCCCTATTCGGCCATGCACAGCCAGGGCTGTATGGGGGCCAGCATAGGAATGCATCTGGGGATGGAAAAGGCCCGGGGCGACGAGATGGCCCGCAACAGCGTGGCGGTCATAGGGGATTCCACCTTCATCCATTCCGGGATAACCCCCCTCGTCGATCTGGTATACAACCGGGGAACGGGGACGGTGATCATATTGGATAACCGCGTGACGGCCATGACGGGGCATCAGGAAAATCCTGCTACGGGTTTTACGCTCGCCGGGGAGCCGACGCATGAGCTGGACCTGGCGATGCTGGCCAGGGCGGTGGGGGTCAAGCGTGTTGTGACCGTGGACCCCAAGAACATTGAGGAGTTTGAAAGGGTCGTCAGAGAGGAGGTGGCCGCGCGCGAGCCCTCGGTCATCATCTCCCTGAGAAAATGCATATTGAAAAAGTAGGAAGGGCGGATATGGTTAATGTGATTTTTGCCGGTGTGGGAGGTCAGGGCGTCATCCTGGCCAGCAAGATCCTCATGGAAGCGGCCATGAACGCCGGTTTCGATGTAAAGGAATCCGAGGTGCATGGAATGGCCCAGAGAGGCGGCAGCGTAGACTGCCATGTGCGCTTCGGCGAGAAGGTTTATTCCCCTCTCATCGAAAAGGGGACGGCGGATTATATCGTCTGTCTGGAGCTCCTGGAAGCCATGCGGAAGCTGGAGTATCTCTCCGACACGGGCACTCTCATCGTCAATAAGGAAAAAATCGATCCCGCGCCGGTTCAGGCGGGCCTGGAGAAGTACCCTGAGGATCTGGAGGGATGGATCGGGTCCAACATAAAGAAGAACCTGATTATGGACGCGGGCCCCATGCTTGCGGAGGTGGGCAACAAGCGGGCGCTCAACATCGTGATGCTGGGGGTCCTCTCGAATTATCTTGACTTCAGCATGGAACAGTGGGATAATGCCATAAGGTCGCTGGTTAAGGAAAAGTTCGTAGACATGAATCTCAAGGCCTTTCAGGCCGGGAGGGACTACGCGGCCCGGAACATCTCTTGACGGGGAGTCTCCCATGAAAAAAATCGTACACATCACCACTGTCCTTCTCATGACGCTGGCATTGTCCTGTTCCGAGTATCATGTGGACACCATTCTGGAAAAGAGCGACCCCATCAAGCAGATCAAGAAGGCGGGCCTGATACTGCGGATTTCCAAGAACAGCCGAATCAGCCGGGAGGAGTTCAACCGGAATCTCACACACTGGCTGGCCAGCCGGAAGCCCCGTAAAAACATCAATATTCTCGCTGAACTCAAGAACAAGGTGGGGGAATTTGTAACCGAGGAGGACCGCTTCTATCAGCTCTCCGCCAAGGGTGATTTCCTGGAGTACAAGGCCCAGGGTGTGGTCAACATGTACCTGCGGGAGAATCAGGCGGAACTGAAGAACCTTATGAAGGAAAACGGCCTGGACGGGTTCATCCTTTACGAGGTGTACGGTGTGGTCTCCACCGAAATGCAGTTTATGGATTTTGATTCGGTGATGGTGCTGGTGGACAAGAACCTGAGTGTGGTTTATCTGGATCATCAGACCGACAAGTTCGAGAGCAACGAGTACGATTACGAAAAGATCAAGTCTTTCCTCCTAAACAAGGTAAGCGAGCGGTTCATGTATCAGATGGCCGATCTGAAGTTTCTGGAGAAGTAGCGTTTCGTCGCTCTTCCCCTGATGATAAGAACCCGCCGCCGAGCGGGTTTTTTTAGGCTCTTGGAGACCGGAATGAACCGATAGTAAGCGGAGAGGGCAATCAGAAACTGCAGGGAACCCGTGGATATGGATAGCAGACCCTACGACATAGAGCCGACCCGGTCAGGTCTCCCCACCCTGGTGCTGCGCGAGGGGGAACGGAAGGTCTATCTTCACAGCCGGTTCGCGCCGGAACGAGAGGCGGAAACGCTCCAGGACAGATTCGATCCCGCCCGCTACGATCTGCTGATCGTGCTGGGTACGGGACTGGGATATCATCTCCTCCCCCTGAAGGAGTTGATCGGGCGTTACCGGCGCATCGTGCTGGTCGATAAGCTGCCCGGTATCCGAGAGGCGCTGCGGGAGGGACCGGCCCGTTTTTTGGCGGAGGAGGGGAGGGTGATTATCCTGTCCGGGCTTACCCCCGTTGAGATGGAGGACTCCTTGAGTGAGATCGTCCGCCTCGAGGAGATCAGCGGTATTCAGGTTCTGGAACATCCCCCCTCCCTGCGCCTCTTTGGCGAATATTACAGCAGCCTAAAAAAAAGCCTGGAACGTCTGATTACCGCAAAGGCCGGAAACGCCGCCACCCGCAGGGCCTTTGCCGTCCTCTACCTGCGCAATGCCCTGAAAAACCTGAAGCGCCTGCAGCATTATTTCCCTGTACGCCGCCTTGAGAGAGCCCTGTCCGGTTTCCCTGCACTGGTCATCACCTCCGGTCCGTCCCTGGAGGATCAGCTGGAGGAGCTGCATGAGGCGGCGGAGCGGTGTATTCTCATCGCCGTGGATTCGGCGCTCCCGGTACTGGCCCGTGTGGGGCTGACGCCGGATTTCTATGTTTCGATTGATCCCCAGGCCTATATCCATGAACATCTCAACCGGGGGGGGACGGGCCCTGCGATGCGGATCACATCCCTTACCGCTGCAGCGGAACTCCGGGATGGGAGACCCGCGTTCCTTTCCCTCAACAGCCATCCTCTCTCCCAGCTCGTGGAGGAGCTGTATCCCGGCAGGGTGGGGTCCGTGGATTCCCATACCGGTACCGTGGCTGGGGATGCCCTGCAGACCGCCTTTCTCCTGGGGGCCGGGCCCGTGGGGCTCCTGGGGCTGGATTTCGGCTTTTCGGGCTTTTCCGTCTATGCCCGGGGGAGCGCCTATCAGGAGCGCTGGGGGCTCATCTTCCAGGACCGCTTTTCCCCGGTGGAAACACGCAATCTGCGCTACATCCTGCAGGCCAGCCGGGGTCTGAAGGTCGAGGGGCGGTTTACCCGAAAGTCCTTCCAGCAGTACCGATCTTCCTTCGAGGATCTGCTGGCGGGGGCCCAGGGGAGGGAGATCGTTAATCTCAGCCGCCGGGGGCTACCCCTCAGGGGGGCGCCCTTTAGGGAGATGGGGTATTTCCTGGAACGGGCAAAAGGGCCCGGCGGTAAAAGCGAAAGGGTTCGGGAACTGCGGTCAAAACTGCGGCCATTGAAGGAGGAACTGGACCTGAAGGCCCTGGGTGATATGCTGAAACAGGAGAGGGTCTTGGAGGAGATCCTCAGTGTATCGGGCCTGGAGGGGGTACAGGAGAGGAGGATTGACCTCCTCCGCCGATTCTTCAGGACCGTGAAACTGTCATAAAGAAAAAGGGGAGGCCGACATGAAGGTGGGAGTTACGGGGATATTCGCTTCGGGCAAGGGTACCGTCTGCCGCATGTTCGAGGATCTGGGGGCGGGCGTCATCGACACCGATATACTGGCCCGGGAGATTGTTGAGCCGGGATCGAAGGGGCTGGACCTCCTGGTGCGTGAGTTCGGTCAGGGAATCCTCAACAGCGAAGGAACCCTGGACCGGCGGGGTTTTGGGTTGCTGGTCTTCAAGGATCCGGAGAAGGTAAAAAGGCTCAATGCCATCACCCACCCCCTGATTCTTGATAAGACCCTGGCCCTGACCGAAGAGGAACCCGGAAGGATCTATATGGTCAACACACCGCTCCTCTTCGAGTCGGGCTTTTACCGGCATATGGAAAAGAACATTGTCGTCACGGCGGATACCGGGCAGGTGATACACCGGGGAATGCAGAGGGACCATATTACCGCGGAGGAGATTGAGGACAGGCTGAAAAACCAAATTTCTCTCAATGAAAAGATTCGAATGGCCGATTATGTTATTGATAACTCAGGAACACTGGATAACACAAAAAGGCAGGTAATTTCCCTATGGAATATTTTGACGACAGAAACCAGAACAAGGTGAAGGAGAAGAGCGTCTATCTTCTGCATCTGGACGCTCCCCGGATCATCATCATCTCGTCGGTCTTCATCGGCGTCCTCATCATCGCCTTTCTCTTCGGCATGAATCTCACCAAGGACAAGGCTGCCCCGGGCAAGGATATTCTGACCCCCAAGGAGGCCCTGATAGAGCCCCTTCCTCCCGAGGGAGCCGATAAGGACCCGCTGGAAAAGGGCGTACAGCTGCCCCCGGCCGGCGCGGAGATGGCCGGCAATCCTCCGGTTGAGGATAAGGGTCTTCCCGGCGCCAATCCCGCATTGAACGATCCGCTGAAGGGCAAGGCCGAGGTCCCCAAGACCGCTCCGGCCACCGCGGGTTTCCAGGCAAAGAATCCCACTGCGGACGTGCTCAATCAGGAGAACATAAAAGAGGTAATCCCTCCCGCTGCGGGGGAGGTGAAAAAGGTCGTGCATCCTCAGGCGAAGCCGGAGAAAAAGGTGGCCCGGAAAAGCGTCCGGGATAAAAACCGCAAGATAACCACGGACCGCAAGGCCCCCAGAGAGAAGAAACAGCGCACTATGGAGGTGGCAGCCCGGGAGAAACCCTCGGAGGTTAAAAAAACGCGGGGCGGTTACGCCATACAGGTGGGGTCCTTTGATTCCCGCGCCAAGGCCCAGAAGGAGGCCTCCAGCCTGAAGAGCATGCGCTTTGACGCCTATGTGGAAAATACCTCGGTGGGGTCAAAGAAATTTTACCGGGTCAAGATTGGCCCCATACTCTCCCGTCAAAAGGCGGTCAAGATGATCTCGGAACTGCAGAGTATGAACAAATACGAGGGGAGCTATCTCGTTAAAGAATAGTGCAGTCTAAACACGAAAGGATAAAAGGCGAAACGGAAACGTTCCGCCTTTTTTTATTTCCCGACTGGAATGGGCTGGGCGGCAGGTGTCACCGGAGTCGGTTTGGATGCCGGGACCTCGTCCAGCAGTATGCTGCTCTGAATGAACCGCAGACGGATCTCCCCGATGCAGGGGCATTCCTTCCGGAGCCTTTCCCGGATGTTTTTGACGGCTGCCGGGGCGGGGGTTCTGTCGCCGCTGAGGGTTATAAGAAACTGGTACCGGTCCCCGCGCTTTTCCGACTGCATGTCGAAGATGGTGACGCCGGGCATCTCCCTCCGGACTGTCTCCTGTACGGTGCGCCGGGCCTTGCTCAATGTATAGCCGTTCCACATGTATAGACCAACCGGCACGGCGATAGCCGTGAGAAGGAGGATGGAGAGGACGATCTGATAGAGGGCGCGCTTCTTGATCTGC
>CALCJG010000134.1 GCA_937967705.1 uncultured Spirochaetia bacterium | reverse complement strand
AACCTGGAGAAGCTGAAGACCATCGGCGACGCCTACATGTGCGCCGGAGGTATCCCCATAGAGAACCGGACACACGAGTTCGACTGCATCCTGGCCGCCCTGGAGATCGTGGACTTCATTCGGGAGACCCGGGAGGAAAAGAAGCTGACAGGCAAGGCATTCTGGGAGATTCGCGTAGGGATCAATACCGGCCCCATCATGGCCGGGGTCGTGGGCGAAAAGAAGTTCGTCTACGATATCTGGGGGGACGCCGTCAACGTGGCGAGCCGGCTGGAAACGGCGGATGAGCCCGGCCGCATAAACATATCCGGCTCGACTCACGATCGGATCAAGGACTATTTCGAGTGCGAGGCCCGGGGACAGATCACCATCAAGAACCACGGTTCCATACACATGTATTTCGTCAACCGGCTGAAGCCGGAATACTCCCGGGACGAACGGGGCCTGCAGCCCAATGAGAAGTTCCTGGAGGCCTACCGGGCTATGCAGGCACAGGCCTGAAAACCGGTCCCGGCCTGGATCAACCGCCCGTCCCGTCCTTCCGCATAACAGCATCGAAGGAACCTCCCCGTTTCGCGAGGGGGGATGATGCCGTGTACGGCGCTTCACCCGATCCCCTGCCCGCGGAACGGTCTCTCCGGTCGGTCACATCACCCTTGGCCTTCGTATTTTGAACGCATCTGCTGATAGGCCAGGTTGAGGATGAGCTGATCCAGAAGCACGATGGCCGTAAAGGCCTCGGCCACGGGCCATACCCGGGACACGATGGTGGGATCCCTCCGCGTGACGGCGGCCAGCTCCGCGTCGGTCAGCGAAACCTTGTCTATGGTTTTCTGGGGCTTGGCGATGGTTGGGGTCGGCTTTACGGCGAGGCGCACCACGACATCCTGCCCTGTTGTGAGACCCCCGGTAATGCCTCCGGCGTTGTTGCCGGAAAAGGCGACCTTCCCGTCCTTCACCCGCATCTGATCGTTGCACTGGCTGCCCGTCATGTCCTTGACCCGCAGGCCGGCGCCCACCTCCACCGCCTTGATGGTACCGATGCTCATCATCCGGCCGAGCTCGCCGTCGAGCTTCTCGAAGACCGGCTCGCCGACGCCCGCCGGAACGCCGGTCGCCACGACCTCAACCAGTCCCCCGCTGGAATCCCCCTCGTCCCGAACGGCGAGGATCTTCTCGTACATGGCCTTTGCCGCATCCAGGTGCGGGCAGTTGAGGACCGGATGCACGCCCTTCTCCGTGAGGGCTGCCAGCTCCGCGTCGCCCAGGGGTGGCCGTTTGATGTCGGGGACCATCTTCTCTATCTCCGCCAGGACAGCCATCTTTTCCAGCATGCGCATCCCCGGCTTGATCCGTCCTTCCTTATAAACGATGTTGTAGAGGGGGTCGGCGTCGCGGCGGAAGTCCCGGAAGATTCCCACCTTCTCCCGCACGGTCCCATAATCCATCTCTGGCATCACGACTCCCGCCGCTTCCTTCACATAGGAAAAGACGTCGATGCCGTGGTCTTTCAGAATGCGCTTGGCCACGCAGCCCGCCGCTACGATCGTGGAGGTGTAGCGGCCGCTGAAAATGCCGGCGCCAATGGAGTCATCCCACTGTCCGTACTTCTGGTATGAGGCGTAGGAGGCATGGCCGGGACGCGGCGTCCTGTTGGTCCGCTGGTACTGATCGATGTGTTCGAAGTGCCGATCCAGGTTGGGGATGAGCACGGTCAGCGGCGTCCCGTTGGCGTACCCCTCGTTGGTAAATCCCGGCATGGTATCGGCGGCGTTGACGCCGGTCACGATCACTGGGATATCGGGCTCCCGGCGCGGTGAGGAGAGCTCTCCCTGGCCCGGCTTGCGCTGAAGCAGGTCGGCGTAGATCTCCCTCTCTTCAATGTAAAGACCGGAAGGCACTCCCTGCATGTGCGCGATGAGTCCCTCCTGGTAGGAACCGCCGGCGACGGTTACCTGAAAAAAACGGCCGTAACTGCATCCTATCATGTCAATCTCCTGAATGGTAATCTATAATCTGTAGCCCGGTCGTCCCCTCACTCGTACAGCGCCGCGAAGAGATCCCGGGCCTTTTCCTTGGCCATCATCAGGGCGTCCCTGCCCCGCTCCGTTATCCGGTAGTATTTCCGGATCTTCCCGTTCACGTTCCGGTCCTCATGAATCAGGTAGCCTTTTTCCTCGAACCCGTGAAAGGTGTTGTACAGCGTCCCGTAGGAAATCCGGTACCCGAATCCCTCCAGCTGATCATGTATCTCCTTGCCGTAGATAGCCTCCTTCTCGGCATACTGAAGGATGTATATCTTGATGAAACCCAGAAGAAACTCGTGTATCATTACCTCCGCCATGATATTACCTCCGAGCGCACTCCCAGTATGAAGTGAACCTATAAATACCGGGCAGGAATTTCAAGAACTTCCCTGAAACAGGCCCCTCCTTTTTTCCCCGATTGCGAAACTTTTCTCTACCCACGCCGGTCACACTCAACCCTGATCTGATCCATGATCTCACTGAGGGCGGAAACGGGAAACCAGCGCCGCTCCGTGATCTCATTGGCGGCGGCCATGTACATGGCTGCGAAGAGATCCCGCAGTTTTTCGGGGAGGGGTGATGGTGCTGTCTTCACCCGGGACTTCCAGTTCATGCGGTCGGCCTTCTTGGCCTCCTCCGCCTCCCGGTGCCACTCCGTTCCGCGGTAATGGACACGGGCCAGTTCTTTGCTCACATGCAGCCCCTCGTAGGTAAACCGGCATTCATCGGGAGTTCCGAGAACATCCACTACCGTAATCCGTCCCTTCTCGTCCAGCGCAAATTCGACCTTGCCGTCTTCGTTGATCAGGCCGGCCCTGCCCGTCGCCCGGGTAATGAGGCCGTTGATCCTTCCCATCAGGTCCAGCAGTTCCTTCAGGCCCTCGCCGGTCAGTCCGGAGATGCTCTGCGCCTCCTGCCAGTTGATGTAGCGGTCGGTGATCTCCAGCTTGGTGGAGACATCGTAGAGGGGCCGGTCCAGCTCGGCTCCCGGCTCCGGCATTCGGGACAGGCCCAGCTCCTGCAGGGTCGTGCTTCCCTCCTTCAGCCGCCGGAAGACGCTCGCCCCCTCGGGCAGGCGGTTACGGTAGATGACCTCCAGGGGGATCAGGTAATTGCTCCCGCCGGGGGCATAACGGGAGTAATCGTATATGCCGTTCTGCTCCGAAGGCGGAAGCACCCGGAAGAGGCGCACCGCCATGCTGCGGGAGGGCGCGGAGATATCACTGAGACGTTTGACCTCCCCCGCCTCGTCGTAAAGTCCGAGATAATGCGTCGGTACTCCCTCGCTCTCCAGCTTTTCGAAAAACCAGGCGCCGATCACGCAGAGGGCCTCCCCCTTGCGGTCGATCCTGTCCGGCATCTCCCCCCAGTCGAAGACCGAATACCGGTCGGAA
>CALCJG010000133.1 GCA_937967705.1 uncultured Spirochaetia bacterium | reverse complement strand
GAGATATCCACTCGTGACTGGAGTTCAGACGTGTGCTCTTCCGATCTCGGCCTTGAGGGCTCTCAGGGTCTCCAGGCCCGGAAGCAGCAGCACAGAGCGGCTCATGAAAAGGGGCTGCCTCTTGTAGGGGAGGGTGTCCCAGGGCAGATCGTTAAGGCAGCCCTCCGGGATGAGGTAAAGGGAATCGATGCGTGCCGGGATGAGGTTGAGGAGGGGGATAAGCAGCATCGACGAGAGCCTGTTGCGGACGGCCGGGAGTTTTTCCGGTGAGCCCTCCCGGGAGGGTCCCTGACAAATACCCGCAAGGGCTGTGATCTCATCGGCTTTCCCCGGAAGCCTGAAAAAACGGAGGAAGCGGGCCCCCTTCCTGTCGCCGGGATGGGTCATTATCCAGGCATAGAATCCCTTTTCCCCCTGCAGCAGTATCACCGCCGCTTCTTCCCTGTTGAGGGAACGGGCAGCCTCCCGCAGGTCGGTTTTTCTTCGGCCTACGAGGAGGGCGTAGCGGGGATATTCCTTTTCGAGGTATTCCTCGAAGCGGAAAAAGGTCTTTCCCTTCTCCCGGATCTCCTTCAGTATCCGGTGATACCGTTTTTCCCGCTGTTCAGAGCGGGCCGTGTCCCGGCGGGGTATGTCCGAGGGCCGTGCGTAATCGTCCCGGAGCTCTTTCCAGCGGCGCCGGTCGCCGCTTCGCAGCCCGGCGGCCTGAAGGAGCGTTCCTCTGGGCAGGTTTCGATAGAGCCGGTTCATGCGGCGGGTTTCCAGGAGGGTCAGAGCCGTTTCCGGATTATGAAGAGCCAGGTCTCCCAGGGCCTGTTTCAGGAGGAGGTCCCGGTTCATTTCCGCTCCTTCCGGGGTGCGGTTTTCCCTTAAGGCGAAGCGGTCGTGATCCAGAGCGCTTGTCAGGTGTTCTCCCGCCCGGCGGGGGGATCCCGAGCGCAGGTCCAGGCGGGCCAGCAGGGTATGGATCTCCACGAGGCGGTCCTGATGATTGAGTATCTTAAACAGGCGGAGGGCTTTTGTGAGATGCCTCGCTGCGGCGATACGGTCCTTTCGGGAGAGGGCCGAAGTGCCCAGGCTGTAGTAACAGTTCCCTTCACCGTTTATATCCCCCAGCCGGACGTAGAGCCGTGCCGCTTCTCTCAGGAGTTTATCTGCAAGGGGGAGGTTCCTGGCCCTGTGGGAGATGAGCCCGTTATGATAAAGACATTCCGCCTCACCCTCGATATCGCCGCTGCGGCGGAATAGGGATATGGCCTCCTCGAAGAGGCGTCGGGCCTCGGTGCTGCGGGAGCGGTAGAGGCTGATCTCCCCGAGCCGTCTTAAGGCCCGGGCCTGTTCCCGTATCAGGCCTTCCCGGCGGTAGAGGGTCAGAGCCTGCTTGAAAAGCAGCGCCGCGCTGTCATAGCGGGATGCCCTGAGGCCGATTTCACCCAGTTTCAGATAGCACCGGGCCTCGTCCCGGTATCGACCGTGCCCGTGAAGAAAGGCAACCGCCTGGCGGTAATGTTCTTCCGCCTGACTGTACCGCTCTGTCTGGAAAGCGAGGTCTGCCAGTTGCAGCCGGCAGCGGACGGCATATTCCGGGAGCGCCAGCTCTTCATAGAGGTTCAGAGCCTTTCGGTATTCCTCCTCTGCCCGGGCGTATTGACGGGATCGGTGGGAGATCTCCGCCAGGGTGAAAATACAGTGGCTCTGACCCCTCAGGTTGCCGGTAGTCTGGTAGAGCCGGTAGGCCTTTCTATAATGTTCCTCGGCGATGTAGAGGAGATGGCGCCGCTGATACACATCGCCCATGCCCCGCAGGGAATCCGCCTGTCCGTCCCTGTCTCCGAGATTTGTAAACAGCCGCAGGGATTCCTGGAAGGAGCTCTCTGCCCCTTCGATATCCTCCAGGGCGATCTGCACATAGCCGGCGTTCATGAGAGCCCGTGCCCGCAGGGGGAGACTGTCCCGCCACCTCGCCAGTTCTTCCAGGCGAAGGAGGACGGTCAGGGCCTGGCGGTCTTTACCCCGGCTCTGCAGGGTCTGGGCGTACAAGAAGCATTTGTCCAGCCATGCCTCGGTGATCTGGGCTTTCTGGGTGGAATAGATGTATTTCCTGTAATCCGGGCTCACCTCCTGAACGAACTGGTCCAGCAGGTCCCTCTCGACGGTGGTCAGTTCCCGGGGGTCGGATATAAGGGCCGCGGCCGTCATCAGGAGGACGGTAATGAGGGACAGGAATATCCCGGATGGCTGTTTCAGGAGATTTCGCATGATTCAGAACACTATCACCAGTCTAGCTGAGAGCTTTTATCTAAAACCGTCAAGGTTTTAAGGAATTCCCGGGGGTAAAATTACAATAAAATCATTGACTGAGGGTTGTCGGGTGTATTATGAGGGGAGGGAGAATATTGTTACCATATAAGGGGATGAGCCGTGAATATACGTGATCTTCAAAAGGCGCTGGAGGAGACCATTTTTGTGGGCCAGGCGCATCGCCTGGGTATTTTTGAGGAACTGCATAAACGGGCCGATACCTCGGAGGGTCTGGCCGGACGCATGGGATTCGACAAGCGGTGTACCTGGGTTCTTCTGGAAGCCCTTGCGGAGATGAGTTATCTGAAAAAAACCGGGGATGTCTACAGCGTACCGGAGGATGTCCTGAATCGCCTGGTGGACCGGTCCTCCCGGGAATACGAGGGCGATTTCTGGCAGTTCCTGCTCTATCTCATCAACCCCTGGCGTACGCTTCCCTACGTGCTGAAACACGGCAAACCCGATGAGAAGAGCTATCAGGATTTTTCCATGCAGGATTTCATCCGGGGGATGGATTCCCCCTGGAAAAAGATCATAGCACCGGAGATCGTGGACCGCTGCCTCAAGCATCACCCCGGCGCCCGGTCGGTGATCGATATCGGCGGCGCGCCGGGAACCGTCGCGAGGGAATTCGCGGGCCGGGGCTTCAGAACGGCCGTTTTCGATCTGCCCGAGGCGGTGGAGGTGACCCGTGATGATCTCTCCTCTGTCGAGGGGATCGAGATCCATGCCGGCGATGCCACCAGGTCCCTTCCCGAGGGGGTTTATGACATCGCCTTTCTGGGTAATCTCTGCCACGGTCAATCTCCGGAGGACAATGCGGAAATTATAAAACGTTGTCGTCAGCGGCTCTCCGACGGGGGTCTGGTGGTGGTCTTCGATAATCTGCGCGGAGAGAGCTATCTGGGGGCGACGCTGGCTCTTCATATGATCACCCAGAGCCCCAGGGGCGACATCTATTCCCGTGAACAGTACCTGGAATGGCTGAACGGAGCGGGTTTCCGCGATCTGAAGGTGGAAGCCCTTTCTGATCCGGCATGGCAGCTGGTCTTTGGATATAAATAGGGGAGGTGCTTAAGATGGATTTACTCCGAATCTGGACCGAGGTGGACATCAAAGA
>CALCJG010000132.1 GCA_937967705.1 uncultured Spirochaetia bacterium | reverse complement strand
CGGCGTAACGGACATCTATAAAAGCGAATGCGTGAACGGCGTCATGGAAAAATTCAAGGACAAGGGCCTGGGGGATATCCTCTCCAGCTGGATCGGGACCGGAAGTAACACCCCCATATCCGCCGATCAGATCAAGGACGTCCTCGGCGCCGACCGGCTCAAGGAACTGGCCGACAAAGCGGGTATCTCCACCGACAAGGCCTCTTCCATGCTGAAGGACATGCTGCCGGACATCTTCGACAAGATATCGCCGGACGGGAAGATCAACCACGACAAGGAGTGATCAGGCCCCTGCACCGCCCCAGGACGTCAAGTCCTGCAGGGAATCGACGAAGTTCAGTCCGTAGTAGTTGAAACGCACCGTTTTAAGAACACTGCCGCAGGCGCAGCAGCAGAGTGAGTTTTTTTTGTGGCTCCCTGCGGCGGGTATGTCCTCGATCAGTTCGAAGACGTGTCCCCCGCAGACGGGACATCTGGAATCCGACATTTCTTTTTCCCCCGAAAACAATATACAATAAGTGACCCAAAAGGCCCATAAGTGACAAAAAAAAAGCCTTCCCCCTTGACGATTTCCGGAATTAATACTACATTATAATTGGTTGGACCATTGGATCATTCAATATTATCAAAGGATTGAGACATGCTGGATTACTCCGCACCCCCGCTCAGCCCGGTGGCAAAGAAGAGACTCTCCGACGACATATCCCTGCAGCTGCAGAGGAAGATCATCAGCGGAGAATTCCCCGAGGGGATGAAGCTTCCCCCCGAAAGGGACCTGGCGCGGCAGCTCGGCGTCAACCGGACCACGATCCGGGAGGCGATCCGCGACCTGGAGCAGATGGGCCTCCTGCAGGTACGCCAGGGCGACGGGATCTACGTCAAGGATTACCTGGAGAGCGACAACCTGCGCATCCTCTGGCTCATGCTCCACGGCGAGAAGGGGCTCAACGGCAAAGCCCTGGGGGATATTCTGCAGATCCGCAGGATCATCTGCCCGGAGATGGCCGCCGAGGCCGCCCTGCGCCGGACGGACGGGATGCTTCTCAATCTGAAGGAGATCGTGGAGAACGGGGACCGCCCTCTGGTGGAAACGGACATCGCGGTACACAGCCTCATCGCCCGGGCCAGCGACAACGTCTTCTACATATTCGCCATCAACTTCTTCAATCCCGTCTTTCGACTGCATGCCGATCTCTACTTCAACGATCCGGTCAATCAGAAAGCGTCCCGGAAATTTCACGGGGACATCTACAGGGCACTGGCGAAGAGGGACGCCGCCGGTGCAAGGCGGATCATGAGGGACGTGATTGTCTACGGTGAGGAAAAGACCCTGGAGGCCCTGGGACGGATACAGCCGGCACCCCGTTAGAATACCGGTCCGCCGATATTCCCGCAAGACCCCACCCGGGAACGGGTCCCGGTAAAAAATTTTCATCAGGGAGATGTTTATGAAACGATTAAAGCCTTTCAGGCCGGACTGGACGGAACAGCCCCCCCGGCAGGGTTCCTACCGGTCCATTGCCAAGTACGGCAATCCCTCTCACTTCAAGCATCCCAGCGACGCCTGGTTTCAGATGCTGAAGGAGGAATTCGGGATGACCGACGACGACTTTAACAGCAGGCAGAACGAGGGCAACCAGCCCGTTCATCTCGACCGGCCCTCCGCCCTCAAAGCGGAACAGGTCCGCGCGCTCGCGGGCATCGTGGGGGAGGAAAACATTTCCGGGGACGATTACAGCCGTCTGAAGTATTCCTCCGCCCAGACCGCCGAGGAGATACTGGAGCTCCGGCAGGGGATCGTCCGGGAGGTCTGCGACTTGGCGGTGCATCCCCGGGACAAGGAGGACGTGCGGAAAATCGTCCGGTACTGCGACACGGAGCGCATCCCCCTTACCGTCTATAGCGGGGGCTCCTCGGTCAACTTCGGCTGCCGTCCCATACGGGGAGGAGTGTCCCTGGTGATGAGCACCCACATGAACCGCCTCCTGGAAATCAACGAGGAGAACCAGACCGCCCGGGTTCAGCCGGGGATGTTCGGCCCGGCCTACGAGGAGGCCCTCAACCGGGCCCCGGAGCTTTTCGGCTGCACACGCCGCTACACCTGCGGTCATTTCCCCCAGTCCTTCGAATACTCCACGGTGGGCGGCTGGATCGTCACCCTGGGTTCGGGACAGGCCTCCACCTATTACGGCGACGCCGCCGACATCGTCTTCAGCCAGGAGTACGTAACCCCGTCGGGCTCCTTCCGCACCCTGGACTTTCCCGCCACCGCCACCGGGCCCCGGGTGAACGACATCATGAAGGGCTCGGAAGGCACCTTCGGCATCCTGGTGGAAGCGACGATGAAGATATTCCGCTGCAGGCCGGAGAACCGCTGCTATTTCGGCTTCATGTTCCCCGACTGGAAGGCGGCGGTGTCCGCCAGCCGGGAGGTGCTGCAGGGGGAGTTCGGCAGGCCCGCCGTCTTCCGCATCTCCGACCCGGAGGAAACCGACCGGGGACTCAAGCTCTACGGCATGCCGGGCTTCGTGGAGCCCTTCCTCGCCCTCCGGGGACTCAAACCGATGCAGCGCTGCCTCTGCCTGGGCACAGTGGAGGGCGACCGCGATTACACCCGGCTGGTGGCCGCTAAGATCAAAACCGTGGCCCGCCGCCACGGGGCCCTCTCCCTGGGGGGGTACGCGGCGCGCAAATGGGAGAAGACCCGCTATACCGAACCGTACATGCGGGAGGATTTTAACGATTTCGGCATACTGGCGGACACCCTGGAGGCCGGCGTGACCTGGGAAAATCTGCACCGCCTGCACGAGGGAGTGCGGGAGTACGTCAAGAGCCGGCCCGGCACCGTCTGCATGACCCACGCCTCCCACTTCTATCCCCAGGGGACCAATCTCTACTTCATCCTCATCGCCCGGATGACCCTGGAGGAGTACCTTCCCTTCCAGAAGGGCCTGGTAGACCGGATGGTGCAGTGCGGGGGAACCATGAGCCATCATCACGGCGTGGGAAAACTCCTGGCCCCCTGGATGGAGGAGCATCTGGGTCCCGAGCAGATGGCGCTGCTCCGGGCCATCAAGCAGCATCTCGACCCCCATCATATCCTGAACCCGGGGGGACAGATGGGACTGGATGGCATACCGTCCCGTAACTGAAAGCCAAATAATGAATTGGAAGGGGGATATCATGAAGAAGGAACAAACAGCGGAAGTCTATGTGGCAGATACCGCTCAGGGTATCGATACCGCCGTGCGGGAGGTCTTCGATCACTTCGGCGGGGGTCAGAGCCTCCTCAAGTCGAGCGGCGACGTCTATCTCAAGGTGAACGCCGTGGGACGGGAGCCCCATGTCTACACCGATCCCGAGGTGCTGCGCCAGGTCATACTCTATTTCCGGGGCTGCGGCGCCCGCACGGTCTACGTCATCGAGAACTGCACCCAGGCGAGCTTTACCCGCCTGGTCTTCCGGGCCATCGGCTACCGGGACATCTGCCGGGAAACGGGGGCGGTGCCGGTCTACCTGGACGAGACGGAACCCTTTCCCGTCTTCCTGGAGGGGATCGAGGAGTTCATCGACCTCTCCCGTTTTGCCTACGAACGGCTGGTGGAGCGCAGCGCGGAAAACCTCTATATCTCCCTGCCCAAGCTGAAGACCCATTCCATGTCGCAGGTGACCCTCTCCCTGAAGAATCAGTTCGGCCTGGTGCATCAGAAGAGCCGCATCGCCGATCACAATTACCGCATTCATCAGAAGTTCGCGGACATCTACCAGATCCTGCGTCCGGACTTCGCCCTGGTGGACGGGGTGATCGCCGTCAATCACGGGCATTATCCCTCGACCTACAACGCGGACCGCTGCGTGGTGCCGATGAACCTCCTCCTGGGAGGCCCCGACCCGCTGGCGGTGGACGTCGCGGCGGCGGAACTGATCGGTTTCCAGCTGAAGGACGTCAAGCACCTGGCGCTGGCCGCTCAGAAGGGCCTGGGGGTGGGCGATAGGAAGCGTATCCGGATCATCAACCGGCCCCTCTACGAATCCCGCCGCAAAAAGCTTACCCCCGAGCTGCTGGACGATTACCCCCCGGATCTCCTCTTCCTTCGGGGAAAGGAACGATGCTGCAAGGAGGGCTGCCGCCGAAACACCGAGACCGTTGTGGAGATGCTCTACCGCGACCACGGCGGGAAGGGAGGCTTTACCATACTGATGGGCAAGGGGATCAGCCGGGAGGAGGTGGACCGGATCACCGGCCGCGTGCACATTGCCGGGAGCTGCGCCCTTCAGGAACACGGGCTGGCCCTCAGGGAGCGCCTGGGACGCAAAAACGTGACAGCCAGCCCCGGCTGCAATGATCTGGCCCTCACCCTCTACGGCCTATGCAAACAGATGGGGGTCAACCCGGTGGGCCTCTCCGGACTGAACCCCCTTCTCTCGGGAATGACCCTCGTGCAGGCCAGGGCCAGGGGTTCCCGGGCCAACATCGTTCCCCTCTTCTGAGGTTTAAGGACTAGAAAATTTTGGACATGCAGTCAGGTGAGTACTATAATACTACACTTCCTCTCCCTGTAAAATACTCCGCGACAGAATACCTTAACTGAGAAGTACATCTCTGCGGAAGAGACCCTTTTATGCAAAAACCCCCTTCTCAGGGGGTTTTATCTTTGCTCCCCTTCTCGTATGCAAGGTGAAACTCTTCGCAACCATCGGCCGGGGTAGCAACCAAGGAGATAATTTCCGTACTGACGTTGTTAAAGTCCCGGGTATTCAACAGAAAGATCCATCATACCCTCGGAAAAACATGTGGAAGGAACACACCCTTACTTTTTCCTTTCCGACGACCAGCCCCTCCCCGTTCAGATATTGGCCAGGGCCTGGTCGATATCGCGTATGAGCTCGTCGGTCGGTTCGACGCCCGCCGAGAGGCGGACCGTGTTCATGTTCACCCCGAAGGTCGTCCGTCTTTCGGGAGGAAGGTAGAGCATGGTGGTCAGAAAGGGTATGCACACCAGGGTCTCCGTGGCCCCCAGGCTAACGGCATGGTAAATGGTGCGGAGGCTCGAGATGAACTTTTTGGCGTCTTCGATGGAGCTACCCACGTCGAACGCCATGAGGCCGCCGAAACCCTTTTCCATCTGGCGCGCCGCCAGTTCGTGTCCGGGATCGGAAGCGAGGCCCGGATAGAATATGCGGCTGATCTTTCTGTGTTTCGATAAAAACTCGGCCATGGCTCTGGCATTGACCGCCATCCTCTCGGCCCGCAGCTCCAGGGTCTTGAGGCCCCGCTCCAGAAGGGAAGCCGAGTAGGCGTCGTGGGTGGTCCCTATGGCCTGGCGCGTAAACCAGAGCCGGTTGTAGTGCGCCTTGGAGCCGGCGATGGCCCCGGCCATGAGGTCGTTATGCCCCCCCAGGGCCTTGGTGGCCGAGTGGACCACCAGGTCCGCCCCCAGTTTCAGAGGCTTCTGGTGATAGGGCGTGGCGAAGGTATTGTCCACCACGAAGAGGATGTCCCGCGACCTGGCAAGCTCGGCGGTCTTCCTGATGTCCACGATCTTGCAGAGGGGATTCGACGGTGTCTCGCAGAAGATCATCTTCGTGTTGGGCTTGATGTATTTTTCCAGCTCGCCGCTGTCCGTCGCGTCAAGCCAGGTGATCTCCACGCCGAAGCGCTCCAGGATCAGGGACACCTTGTAATGCGCCCCGTAGATGTCATGAAAGAGGATGAGATGGTCCCCCGCCTGCAGATAGGTCATGTAGATCATGGTGCAGGCGGCCATGCCGGTGGTGCAGACGATGCAATCCTCCGCGTCCTCGAGGAGGGCGATCTTCTTCTCCACCGCGCGGACCGTGGGGTTGTCGTCCCGGTGATAGGTGTACCCGACGATCTCGCCGTCGGTTATCTTCTGAAGCACGTCAAAGGATTTATACTCGTAGTTGACCGCCGTCACGATGGGGGTCACCATAGGCTTGTTGCCGTACGGGGTTAATGGATCAGGCATGCGGACCTCCCTTGTCGGAATCAGAGCGTCAGAAGGGCTCCGATTCATCATAAATGTATATTATGCGGCGCGCAAAAATGCGGCCCCTATCCCCCATACACATCCCGTACTGAAAAATGTCAAGGATATAGCTATACCTGCGGGGTGAAACTCCAAGACGCTGCTGGGAATCGACGCCTTCCCCGACTGGGGACGGAGAGCCATCCCTCATGCCGGCATCGGCCTATCTGCGTCCCGGGAATTCCCTCTTGACGACTTCATTGACTGGTGGACGTAACCCTGTTCCCCTCGGCGTTAAAACTTACCTTGCAGAGATTCTTCAGGAGAAACACCCCCCTTCCGCTGTGCTTAAAAAAGTTTTCGCACAGGCGGGGGTTGGGCAGTTCCCCGGGATTAAAGCCTTCCCCGTCATCGGACACGGTTATGACCGCCCGGGTCTTCAATATCTTCAGGGAAAACCCTATGCTCTTATTGGGATCAAAGCTGTTCCCGTGCCTCAG
>CALCJG010000131.1 GCA_937967705.1 uncultured Spirochaetia bacterium | reverse complement strand
CCATGCTGATATAGCCCACGTCGAGGTCGACGATGTTCTCGTTTTTAAGGTCGATGTTCTTTTCCTTTATGACCGCCTGATAGTCGTCCTTGACCCTCACGTAGATGTGGCTTCCGCTCCAGAGGGTGCTCTTGGCCCAGATTTTAGCCGTTGTGAGGGATGTGGCCAGCTCCACGTTGCTTTCCCTCTGATCGATGACAACGGGGGTGATCCATCCGCCGTAGCTCATCGTCAGGGGTTTCCCCGTAGCCCTCAGGGGCTTCATGTCCTCATCTACCTTGTGGCCGGGGTATTCCTCCTCAACCGGAAGTTTGGTCTTGTCCTCTTTGGCCAGGACGGGACTGCCGCCAAGGAGTACGGAGGCAGTAAAGAGGAGAGCGCCTAACAGGATGTATCCTTTCATTCTAGTCATTCCCGCCTCCTGTTTTTTCCGACACCCTTCGCAGTATTTCCAGCAGTTCCCCGCCGGAGAGCTTGTCCCATTCGCTGCCGTCGTAATCCATGATCTCCTCGGCTATGCAGGCGCGGAAGGCGTATCGCTCCGTGCCAAAGAGGTTGAAGAAGAAGGAGTCGTTCAGTTTGAGGTGACGGGCTATCATCCGCGCCAGGGTTCCCCTGCGCAGGGGGGCTGTCTCAATGTAATCGGTGTGCTTAAGGATGCCCGCTTTCAGCAGGAGGTTCATGTTGGCCTTGAAATCACCCCCGTCTATACCCAGGGAAAGGACGTAGAGTTTCATCCCGTCACCCACGGTGGCTACGGGCTTGTCGGCCACGGTGTTGATGTAGGCCACGTCGGCCACGATTTCCGGGGGTTTTTCCTTTTTGGCCCGCCTGCCCTTCTTCTGCGAATAGAGAGGCAGGGCCACTGCCAGAATGGCGATCACTGCTAATATTTTTTTCATAGAATGTCTCCTGTGGTCAGCATATTACTGCGGCCAGATAAGTCTGATCTTGATAAAGGAATTGGATTTGAGATTGAGTCCGCCGGGGAGAATCTCGGAATTGCCGAAAGCGTCGGTTCCGAAAAACTCATGGAACTTCTTCTCGTTGGGCGTCATGTAATCGGAGTAGATCTTGATGATGTACCCGTTTTTCGTCTTGGTCAGGAGGTATTCAGGCCGCGGGCTGCCGGGCTTGAGGTTGAACTGGAGATTCCCGCTCAGGAGGTTTTCGATCCCGTTCCCGATGCCGTAAACGTTTCCGTCGATCACGTAGATGATCATGCCCCACTGGGGTCCGTAGGAAACGTCAAACTCCGTACCCCGGACGCTGGAGGTGGCCACGGGGGTGGATACCTTGAAGACGGTCTTGAGCTTGCGGAGCTTGGGTATCTTCGCGCTCACACTGCCGTATTTCAGCCCCAGGCTGGTGTTGGAGCTGTCGCCCTTCAGGGTGTTCTTGTTGACCCTGATCATGGAGAGGGGCCTGATCTTGACGGTGGCCCCGTCGATGTTCAGCACGGCATAGGAGTTCATCCCGGTGCTGATCTTGGCGCCTTCCAAGAGGGTCTGTCCCTTCGAGAGGGATTTCCAAATTCCCCCGTCCTTGTAGGCCACCTTGCCCTTGACCGAAACGACCGATATGGCCGCAAAGGCCCCGGATGCGGTAAAGAGCAGGATAAGGCCCGTGAATAATAACCTTTTTATATGCTTCATGATGTTCCTCCGTTATATGGTTCCTCTAATAATATAGTACAATGGTGATAAAAGTCAAACGTCGTTATTGGTGAGGAGAGGGAGATATATATTCAATGGATTGTATTCTCTCCACGTATATCCATTTTCATCTTTAATGTCTGAGCATGGATAACGATTAAAGTGACAAAATAAACCCGGTCGGGCTTTAATTTTTGAATTTTGTCTATTATTAATAGAACAATATACTGAGGGTGAAGTAGAAGAATCAATTGATATTCAAAATTTATGAAAAAAAATTTACTATTTCTTGAGTTGCTCAAGTTAACATGGAAATTTATCTTTACCAGGTATAGCCAAGTCCGGCTTTGACCGTTACAAAATATCCCTGATTGTTCTTTTCAAAAAAGATT
This sequence comes from uncultured Spirochaetia bacterium, assembly GCA_937967705.1. GTDB lineage: Bacteria > Spirochaetota > UBA4802 > UBA4802 > JAGODF01 > CALCJG01. Next base: position 12,842 of record CALCJG010000131.1, on the reverse strand, counting down.
GTATTGGCAGGAACAACCATCAGGGAGAGTTTATCTGTTATAGGAAGGGAAATATCCAGGCCGGCAGAAATTGAAGGGTCATAGTAATAATTTTTAGATGTCTCACTAATAGCACTGTTTTTATTTCCATTAATCTCACATACAATGTAACCTCCCCCAATATAAGGACTCAGTCGAATTATCGGTTTTGACAGAATTGAATAGGCGATATTAAGGGATGCCGAATACTGACGAATTGTTTGAATTGAGCTAATTGCAGGATCGAGGATATAATATTCAAAACTTATTCCCAGCATGACTGAGCTATATGATTTGAGATTGCCGTAAAGACCTGCCCCCCCGCCGTAACCGGACTTTGCAATATCAGCATAGGAGCCGACTGGTTTTAAAACACTACCCCATAGGGCCAATCGGCTGGTTGAAAATAAGGTGGTTTCCTTCGATTTAACGGGTTTGCTGGTTATAAGCGGCTGCGGTTTGTCTTTATCATAATGCTTAATAATTTTAATTGCTACTTGTCTCATTTTTTCTTTCAGTTTTTCTTTTGAACCGTCTCGCTCTTTATATTTTTCCCGGGTTACATTTTTTGTAATATCTATCACCTCAACGCTGACTTCGTAGTACTTGCCTTTAATGATTTGAGTCAGGTAGGGACTGATGACCTTTTTGCCAGCGTTGTATTCTTTTTGTGTCAGCTTAACATTCAATACCAGTTCGACATGGAGAATCTCTCTCATTTTCTGAATGCACTCTTTTGTTTTATCCTTGCAGGATTGCAAGCCCTGTTTTTTTAGTAAATCCTCGATCATTTTGCTGCTTAGCACCTTCAGTTTTTCTGATCGTGCGAGTTCGTCAGCGATTGAAGCCTCAAGGGTCTGAGCAAAGTCCTCTGTTTTTTCCTCGGATTCGGTTATTATAACGACTGTCCGGGTGTTTAAAGCCCAGGCTTTTTTCATCGAGTTAATTGCGGAATGGAGGATGAAGGAGAGTATTAATAGACAATATAAGCATCTTAAAGAAATAGTCATTTATCATGACACTCCTATCTTTGTCTGAAGCAGGTTTGGATTCGAAAGATAAGTTTCCTGGTTTAATCGAATAATAATCAACAGAAAAATTAATAACTACAAAAATAATTGACCACAAAAAATGGTTGCCTTTATTGGTATTATATATTTCAAACTATGATTACCTTGCAACATTTTAGAGGGTATGATTGTGAAAATCTTTTTGTGTGTGGAATCGCGTATGAAGTATTTTTCTGCCGAACAATCTATTACCATAAAAAAAGGTGTTTCATTAATCCTTCTACTGTCAATAGTCATTATTGGGGGTGTTCGTTGTTCCAATATGATGGATCAGTATAAGGAGAATGACAACATCCCAGCGACTAATGTCATTTTGCCTTCAGGGGATCTGAAGATAAACAATAATGATGTTTATACCCTGTCGAGGGATGTAGCGATTAACCTCAATGTCCAGAATGCCGACGAGATGCGGTTCAGCGCGGATGGGATCAGCTGGACAGGCTGGGAAAGCTATTCCAATGTAAAGAATATAACCCTTCCAGAAGGGCACGGTTCTCGGACAGTCTATGGGGAATTTCGTAAGGATGGCGGGGCATCGGTACTCTATTCTGATATGATCATTCCCCTGTATGAACAGAAAATTGTAGCCTATGACGGTGCGGCATATCACTATTTCGGAGGAAGCGAAGGTGGTGGGAATCCTTCAAATATTGTCCAGTCGGAAAAAGGGGATGTAATCTTTGTCGGTGCCACAGGGTATTCTTCAACCATGGGTGCCGTATATGTATATCGATGGAGCGGGACAAGCTGGAACGAGAGTAAGCTTACCCCCTCTGATGGTGTGGCAAGTGATATTTTCGGTTTCAGTATTGCCTGTACACCGGATGGTTCGACAGTGGCAATTACCTCCCTCCGTAAACCAGCAACCTATATATATCGTTGGAATGGCTCTTCCTGGGATGAAACGATACTGAGTTGCCCCCCGGGCTCTGTTGGCAACGATTTTGGCGTATGTGCGAGTATTTCTGCCGATGGAACAAAGCTTGCTGTGGGCTCCTATAAATTCAACACATCTTCTGATATAAGGGGGGCAGTCTATTTCTATCAATATAATGGTTCAACATGGAATAGAAGTATTATCACACCTCCAGAAACAGAGCTTGACATTTTTTTCGGGTTTAGCGTTGCAATATCAAAAGACGGATCCACGATGATCGTGGGGGCTCCGCGGATGAATGACGGAGCGTTGACCAACTGCGGAGCGGTTTACGTTTATAAATGGACCGGCTCTGCTTGGAATTTTTCCACAAAAATCATGGCATCGGATAGGGTTACCGGCGATCAATTCGGCAGAATGGTCTCCGTTTCTTCTGACGGGCTTATTTTTGCGGTTGGAATGCGTACAACATTCGCAACTATCAATAATAATCAGGGTGCAGTATATATATTTAAATGGGACGGTGCGGCATGGGGGGAAACACGCCTTGACGCGTCGGATGGATTAGGTGGGGACCGCTATGGTTTCACTTTGGCATTATCGGATGACGGAAATAGCCTGGTGGTTGGGGCGTTTAACAGGGATTCCAGAAGGGGGAAATCCTATCTCTATCGATACAATGGTTTGTCTTGGTCTGAGATAATTTTATCCGCATCCGACGGAGCGGCATCTACCAACTATGGCTATCAGGTTTCTATCTCTGGTGACGGTTCAACGGTAGTTGTGGGAACACCATATAATGATATAGGTAGTAATGCGAGACAAGGTTCGATCTATATTTATTGATAACAGCATATTATGGAGCTGAAAGCCATATCAGCTTCCCGCATATCCTCCATCGACGCTCTCCGCGGCCTGGCGGTGATCCTCATGATTCAGCAGCATCTCCTGGGCTGGCTCTGGAAAAGGCCCGTGATGGATTTTCAGGAGATGGCCCGTCAGTTTCCCCTGATGATGACCCTCAACGGTCTGGGGATGCTGGCCGCGCCTCTCTTCATCGCCCTGGCGGGATGGGGCGCTTCGACCTTTTTGATTGAGCAGGGACGGAAAGGGATCCTGCTCCTCAAGCGGGGAGGGGCCCTGCTTCTCACCGGCTATCTCCTCAACCTCCTCACGCCGCACTGGTTTTCACCGGGTTCCTGGTTTGTGCTGCATCTGATCGGGGCGTCTTTGCTTCTGGCCCCTCTTCTGGTCAGGCTGAAGAGCGGAGCTTTGCTCTCCCTTTACTTTATGGTTCTGTTGATCTCCGTACTCCTGCAGTATTTTCTCAACACCCCCCTCCTTCTGACGGAGGAGCATATGCGCAATCTCTCCCTTCCGGGATCAGTACTTCGCCTGGCCCTGGCGGAGGGACAGTTTCCCCTCTTCCCCTGGCTCGCACTTTTCGTGTTGGGAATGGCATCGGCCCGATGGTTCTCTGAGGGACGTCGTCGTCGCTTCTTTCTCCTGGCCCTGTCTTTCTTCGGAGGAGCCGTGGTTCTCTCTCTGCTTTATAAAACCGGTCTTCCTTTCTTCACAAGGGGGCCGCTCTTCCGGCTCTTTGTACCGACGCCCTACATGTTCCCGGCTCTCACGCCCTATCTCCTCATCGCTTCCGCTTTTGTGCTCCTGATGCTGGGTCTGTCCGCGAGAGCTTCGGAGCGGCCGCCCCATACCATCATGGGGGTTCTGAGTCCTCTGGGCCGGGTTTCCCTCACCGCCTTTCTGAGCCACATCCTCCTTTTTTGCGAGCTCTCCCGCCTGCTGGGATTCTATGAGGGCTTTTCAGAAAGGGGAACGGTTACCGTCATCGTACTGGTGCTGCTGGTTTACATCATCCTGGCAAAATTTTGGTCCAGATGGGCTTTTTGCGGGAGCGTGGAGGATTGGTTAAAAAGGTTGACGGCTTAATTTTTTCTGATAGGTTGATATCTTTGTTTTTTTTCACTATATTGAAAAACGGACGTACTGGCAACTGTTAAAGAATCATGTCGATAGAAGAATATTAGATAGTTATGGTTTGGCGGCCCTCATTTTTCAAAAAATATGGAAGGTTGATGTGATGAAAATAAAAAGAAAGCGAATCCTGGCCGTATTGATAATTGCCATGCTGAGCCTGGGGTTTCTAGCCGGTTGTGCTGCCGATGATACGGCCTTGGTCACATTAAAAATAAGTAGAGCAGGTCAGATAAGCTTCCAAAATGATTCTTTATTAGATCGAGTAATAGCTTTTATTTTCTGTGGCCGTGATTTGCATGCATCATATGGGTCTCCATTCAGTCAATCTTGGGATAAATTAACGTTAAAAGTTGAAGGTGAGGGGATGGAAACCATAGAAACACAAATACCCCCTACTCAAAATGAGATTACGGTCTCAATCCCTGCAGGTGTCGATAGAGTGTTTACTGTAATTGGGTATAATAATAATTTTAAAAGATGGGGGTCTTTAGAAAAGTCAAACTTGACGGCTGGAAAATCAATTGAATTGGAAATGTTAATGTTGCCAATGTCTAATAATATAACCTCAATGGTTCTAACAGTCGGTGAGATCAGATTATATTGGGATTACATGGATCCTATGCCTTCAATTGTCACAGGTGCGTATGTGTATCAATCATTTTCACAAGATGGAGAATATGTATTGATAAAAACAATAACACCAGCATCGACTCATGAAACAATCATTACAGGAATGACTTATAATAAAAGATACTATTTTAAGGTTAAGTATTTTTCAAATTCAAAAGAAGGTCCTTTCTCTGATATTTATTCAGTATTAGGGCCTTAAAGTAAATTTAGCGAGAGTGGTTTTGCTATTTAGTTATACTGTTAATATCCTCGCTAATTGGAAAGAATTTTTATAGATTGTTTTTATGTCGTGTACTTACAAATATATGTTTCAGAAATTGAATTGTAATGTTTTGTTCGGAGTATAAGGATTTCTTAGGAGATTAGTGGCAATTATGTGGTATTCATCTAATTGAGGCAAGAAGGGGTGTGGCGATGACAATAAAAAGAAAACGAATAATTATAGTATTGATGGTATCTATGCTGTTCCTGGGTCTGCTGGCTGGTTGTGCCTCTGAGGATACGGCGACTGTGAAGATTATTCTCAATCGAAGCGATCAGGCAAATATAATAACGAAATCATTATGGGATAAGATTGTGATCTTTCTGTTTGGTGGTACATCAGCTTATGCAGGTGCAGGAAGCTCTTTCGATCAGACCTGGGATAATTTGACGCTTATCATCGAAGGGGATGGTATGGATAAAATTGAAACACAGATACCTCCTCTCTTGACGGAATACCTTCTTGTCTTACCGGCAGGAACTAATAGAAAAATCACAGTGATAGGGGCAAAACAAACAGTTAAAAAATGGGGTGCTCAAAAAAATTTCAATCTCAACGGGGGAGAGGCCATAGAAATTAATCTGTTAATGCTGCCCATGGCGAATAATCTTTATGAATTTATGGTCGATTCAAGTAGTGTCCAATTTCATTGGGATTATATGGCTCCAATGCCTTCTGTTGCGTCAGGTTCATATATCTATCAATCGTTAAACAGTGATGGCCCTTATGTTAAAGTGAAAACAATTATTGGGACAGGGTTAAGTTACAGTAGTACAACGATTTCTGGCCTTTCCAGCATGACCAAGTATTATTTTAAGGTTAGTTATTTTTCTGGGGACAATGAAAGTGCCTTATCGGACTATTTAATCAGTACGACGACAATGCCCTAATGTCTAAATTTCACGAGTTATTACCCGCACCAACCGATCGGCTCCGTTTTCGGAAAAGGTGTACTCCTGGCATTCCCGCACCCGGCGGTACTGCTTGCTAAAATGCATGGGAGACACCTCGAAAACGGCCTCCTTGTCGAAGTAGATGACCTCCCAGAACTGGTTGTAGCCGGCCCCGCAAATCATCAAATCGAAGGCGTTGTAGTAATCTGCTATGGGGAAAAGCCCTCCTTGGTAACTGGTTGATGATATCAATTGATATCCTTCCTCCTTAAGGTAGGAGTATTTCTTCCAGTGGCGTTCATGATCCCCCGGGTTGCCTGTGAATCCGTAAAAGGCTACAGGGGGCTTGTCCTTCAATCCCAGTCTTTGCAGGGCCTCTTCTCGGCTGAAGATTTCGTCTCTGTTGCGGATAATGAGGGGGTTGATGAGCTCCATCTCGAAAGGGCAATTAAAGGGCTCGATACGAAAGGCTTGGTCATACTGCCGGGGATTGAAGACCATGTCACCGCCAGGCAGAGGTATTTTAAAGAAGGCATCGATTACCTGGTCCGAAAGATAGATCTTTTTACATGGTAATTGGTCCATAAAGTGATAGAGGGTGAACCAACAGTGATTTACCAGCAGTATGTCGGGATTAATTTCCCGCAGGGCATTGTATAGATGGGATTTCTCCCAGTTCCCGGGAGAGAGTTGTTCCTCGCTCTCAATGGGGATTTCCCGATGGGGTATATCTCCCGCCAAATGCCCGTAGGGAGAGCTGCTTAATATGGAATACTCGCAGCTAATACCGTTGCGCCGCAGGGCATTGCCAATGGAAATCCCGAAAACCAGCCGCCCGGTTCCAGAAACGGCGGAGGTGTAGTAGAGAATTTTCAAGCGCTACTAACAAAGCGTATAGAAGTGGAACAGGCTTTGCCCGTTTCCTGTTTTTGGATATGTCTCCCAGTTCGTTCCGTCTATATCATCCATGGAAACAAGCTTGTCTGCTTCAACTCCTATTAAATCATCCAAAATAGTAATCTTATCGTTTCGAATGGCCAGAAATCTCCTGGGGGCATAAAACATACCCTTGTCGGTATTGACCGAGGCTGTCGAATTGCCGTATGCTTTCACAAATCTGAGGCTGGAATCCAGTTGTATGATTTTGTATCCGCTGGCGCCGCTTGCGTTGGCAATATAGATATTGGGAGATTTTACTAGCACATGCCAGGGGTTGTTGAGGTTTGCATTATAATAATTTGTTATAGTTTTGGATGCAGTGTCGATATATATGGCGGCATTAGCTGCGATAGTGTTATAATAACCTATAACGATGAGGTTACCTCTGTCATCCACTGCCATACCGAGAATATTACTGATCCCGGAACTTATAATGGTTGTCTCGGACCCTGCAGATCCTGTAAAGTCATTACGGTATATTACTGTTGAAGTGGCATAGTATACATAGCCGTTGTTATAATCCACGGCAAGAGCATAAATTTGTGCAGTCTTGTCAGGATAGGCAAAGGGGTTATCACCAGCGATGTTGTCTACCCTGAGGACTCGACCATACCCGGTTGCAGAACTATAATTCGCAATCAGGATGCGCCCTTTTGAATCGAAAGCGACGTCATAGGGTGCAAAATAGCTGGTCCAGCTACCTGATCCTAATTTAGCGTCTATATTAGTGCCTGTCAGCGTTGTGTATCCCGTTCCACTTATATCGTTAACCTGAATAATTCGGCGGGGGGAATATATATAGTCCGCCATGACCAGTTTTGTCTCATAGGGAACCATGTTGAGATCAACTTCTTTGGATTCTCCCGGTTCCAGGTCCACCACCACCTTGCCGCCAAAGGAAAGAACGGCACCAGGGTCATCTGCTTTTACCAGGGCTCTCACTCGGATTTCCCTCCCCGATCCGGCAGGGACAAAGAGCTCTACTGAGTTAGCGGTAGGAGCAAAGCTGGCTTCCAGGACGGACATGTCTGAGGCGGTTATGCTTACCTTAATAGACTCAATATTCGAGGGCACCGCTGCCATGGCTTTGGTAGTTAAGAAATCCATCATAGCTAGAAACATCTGTAGCAATCCCCTGTTCTGTCGGAAGGTAATCTGACCTTGCTCGCCAAGATTAATGACTACCCGGGCAGGGCGGGTGTCATTATTACAGCGGGTAGAAAGACCGATTGTTGCAAGTAATATCAGTGTGCCAAATAGAAGAGTAATTGGTCTATTATTCATAACTTTCTCCGGAGTGGATTGTCCTTTTAATGTTGTGCAATAGAAAACACGATGGAAATTTAAATATAATAACGTCATGATTATATATCAATAATAATTCAAAAATTTGCCAAATTATAGTGTGAATACCTATTCTTGTATTAATGAGTTAAAATTTGGAAAGTAAATACAAATCAGACTATTGTCATTAACAAAAGCCAGGAGGGGTTAAGAATTACGTTCATATACAATTCCTCAACGGTGGGGGTTGCCCGCCGGAAGGGACAAAACTTCATAGCGGAAATTATACTCAATGAAAGCAACTCTACGCCTGGGGCCTGCGCTCGTACTTTTACTTGCCAGCCTCATCTCCTGCTGGGAGGGGCTCGATTCCGTTTATGACGAGCGGGACCCTCTTCCCTTTCGCGTCTTTTATTACGGCAACGGCCATACGGGGGGTGATGTCCCGCGGGACGATACCGCCTACGGCTACGAGGATACCGTGACCGTGGCCGGCAACACTGGTTCCCTTGCAAAGATGTACAGCACTTTTATCGGCTGGAACAGCGCCCCTGACGGAACAGGCACAACCTATGCCCCCGGCAATATTTTTAAGATCATAAAAAACCGAACGGTGCTCTTTGCCCAGTGGATTGATACCTCTCATGTGGGCGGCTCTGGACCCGCGGGAGGGCTGATATTCTACGAAAACCCCAACGCCGTGGCTGATGGCTGGCGCTATCTCGAAGCAGCTCCCCCCGACCTGGGGGGAGGTACAGCCTATTCCTGGAATGATGCCGTCGCCAACTGCGGGAGCTACAGCTACGGCGGTTACGACGACTGGTTTCTACCAACCCTGACGCAGCTAGACTACATGTATGTCAATTTAAGGAATCAGGGCTTGGGGAACTTCGATACCATCGCGGCGTATTACTGGAGTTCCACGGAGCTGGACGCGGGTAATGCCTGGTATGAGGTATTCGACAACCGATCCCAGGGAACGACAAATAAGGGCAACGGTTGTCTAGTACGTCCGGCGCGTCAATTTTAGTTATAGCTGATCGAATATTAAACAGCACGAGACTGTTCCCGCCGGGAGCCCGGGACTTGTATGAATCGCTGTCTGCGGTCTTATGAGGCCTGCAGAGGGTTACCCTGCAGAATGCGGAGCAGTTCCTGCCCCTGGGGAGTCTTCTCCAGCCGCACCGCCTCGTGGTCATCCCCCGAGAGGTACTTTACGATGCCGAAATGGCTCAGCCAGGTGAAAAAGTAGAAATCCAGGAAGGATATTAGGAAAAGATCATTGATGCGGCCGAAGCCCGTCATGTCAAAGAACTGGTTGGCGATGTCATCCAGCTTGAATACGTCCTCTGCATGGGCTACGAGGTCGATGAGTATATGCCGGTTCCTCTGAATCTCCCGGGCGGCTTCGGGGTTCGAGGGGAATATTTCTTCCCAGGACACCTTCTCCCAAAAGGCGGAAAGGAGATCGATGTAGAGGGAAAAATCCGAACACTCCCGGCCAGCGGCTCCGAAGGCGTTACCGTTTTCGGTAAAGAGGGAGGTCTTTCGTATGATGGCCAGCGATTGCTTGATGGCGATGAGAAGGAGTTCCCGGTCAGCTGCTTCTCCCGGGAAGGACTTCAGGGAGAAGGATTTCAAGCAGGTCTCGGAGAAGTCTTCGGTCCAGCCCGCTGTTGAAGATGCACCGGCCTTTTCGGCGGATTTGCAGATGTGTCGGGCCAGTTTGAGGGCAAAACAGCCCTTGAGATTCTTTTCCAAGCGGCGGAAATTTTCCAGGCTCTGGGGCTTTTCAATGGTCAGGGGGGATGTGCCTGAGGGCCGGTTCGTGATCCAGGCGCTTATATAGCTCTTATGCAGGATGTGCTTCAGCAGATCTTCCTTCTGATCCCGGGAGGCATCGCAGAACCGCGTATCGATCTCCTTTTGCAGCCTCTCCCTTGTGAGATCTTTTTCCACGACATGACGGGCCAGAAGATTGACTGTCTGACGAAAACGCATATTTGAGGCCTCGAGGGTGTTTTTCATGATCGCACAAGCCCCTGATCATAAGATTTCTTTCTTGTGATGGACGGGAAACGACTATATAAAAATTAATTTATTGGATTCATGTGAACATATATTAAAATTAATTGAAAAGTCAATGATAAAATGATACGGGACATAAAAAAATTCCATTTTTTTATGAAAATTAATTTATATGACGGGAACTTCTTAGTGGTTAAGAACGATTCTGCAATTATGTCGCTATTAATTTGAATCTCATTCCGCCCGGATGTGCTTTTCCGGGCAGAGTATTCAGGAGTAAACTATTCTTCAAAATGTGTAGGATATGCCAGCACCCAGGGTGTGGGAGGAATAAGACTCCCCGACAAGAGAGGTCTTGAGGAAAGGGTTGGTCTGGGTGGAACCGTCTGTGGTTGTGACAGTTCCCCCTTTGCGGCCGCCGGTTCCTGATGAGCCCTGGGACGGTGGTGCGTAATAGTAATAATTGTAGAGCAGTGTGAGTTTCAAGCCGCCGAAGAACCGCGCCGTCAGGCTCGCATCTCCGCCGTAAATGGAATATTTAGATGAGTCTACCCCTGCGCTCGCTCCGAACATGAGATTAAAACTTTCGGAGAATGTGAGGATGGCGCCCAGACGTCCGATTTTCTGATTGTAATCGTAATCCAGGGTGTCGAAATGATTGTTGAGGAAGGTGTATTCCCCTTCCACGCTTACGGTATCGCTGATCTCGTATTCCAGGGTTCCAGAATAATCGTAGTCGGTTCTTTTAACCTCTGTCAAATCGAAGGTATAGCTGGTTTTCTTTCGCGTATAGTCGCCGCTGATGGTAAAGGGGCTGAAATAGAGGGTCAGAGCCCCGGAGTATTCCCCGGATTTGTAGCTCTTGTCCCCGCCGGCATAAAGATAAGACCCGCCGAATTCCAGCCATTTAACGGGGGTTAGCGTCAGCTCCCCGCCCCCTTGGTTGAAGTTGATGGTGGAGTAGTTCCCGTATCCGTCGGTAATCTGATAGTTCTGATAGCGGTATCCCCCGGCCATGGCTGTGAAGAAGGGATGGGTGTATTCCAGTTCGCCGAAGGGCTTGTAGTAGAAGTTGTCTTCCGCCACTCCGGAAGAGTAGTATCCCTTGGTGCCTATCGTAAAGCTGAAACCGCTCTCGTCCTCGGTGTCGTCCGCCGGTTCGGAATGGACTGCCGTTGCAAATATCAGGGTGAGACAGAGCAGGAAGATGTTCAAGAGAATGATTTTTAATCGGTGATTGTTCTTCATAGAGGTTTCCTCATAATAATTAATTCCACAATAGATGGCTGACGGACTGACCTTTGTCAACGCATAAAACCAGTCTTCCCAGGGGGGAAGACTGGTTTCGATATGTCACCTTTTTTTCCGAAATCCTTTCCGGTTATTTTCCTTCACCGGTCTTGGCTCTCTTCCTTTCACGCTTCATATCCTTTTTGCATTCCTTTTTGTTTTTACGGTTCTGTTTTTTTAAGCGCGTCCTCTCGCGGACCTTGAGTTCTTTATTGGTCCCGTCGTTTTTTGTCTTCTCTTCCGTCTTGACCTTCTCGGCATCCTGGGCTGAAACGGCCAGGCTCATGCTGAAGATGATCGCGGTAACAAGCAGTAAAAGTTTTTTCATGGCTCTACTCCTTTTTTCATTGTATTATTTGCGGCTCTGATTGTACTACAAACAGGGGAGAGGGGACGGACAAAAAAAAGATGCTGACTGAAAAAAAAATCGCGGAACTCTACGATCTTCACAGCCGGGAGCTTTTCATCTTCCTCGTCCGGCTTGTCCATGTCCGCGAGGCGGCAGAGGATCTCCTCCATGACTGTTTCGTAAACCTCATGCGCTATTCGCAAAAATATGAAATCAAGGAAGAAACCATCAGGCCTTTCCTCTATAAAACCGCCTACAATCTCTCTCTGAACTATCTGAAGCGTGGGGACAGGAATTCTGGACGATCCCTGGAGGATGTCCCGGAGGCGGCGGCCTCTGACGATGTAGCTGCCGGCCTGGAATTGAGGGAGCTTCATCAAAGGATTAACGAGCTCCTGGAGAGCCTGGATGAGAGGGGCCGCGCCATTTTCCTTATGAAGAGGGACCTGAACCTCACCTACGAGGAGATTGCCCTTAATCTGGGGATATCCGAACGATCGGTGCGGAGAAGGCTTGCCGAGGTGCTTACGGTCCTGGCCCGGGAGCTGAAAAAATCGGGATATGGGGAAAAATTTCTGATGTTTCTGACAATTTTCCTGGGCTGAGTTGTATCAATTTAGAGGAGATGATGAATAGACATCCGGACAACAGGGAACTCCTTTATTACTTGGCGGGATTTCTGGATCGGAAACGGGCCAGGGCCTTGGAAGCACACCTGCGCCTGTGCGCTCCGTGTACCGCTCGCCGGGACGAGTTGAGGAAACTCCTGGAAGGTCCCGGTAATAAGGTTGAGGGACCTCCGCCGCTCTTGAGGGATCGGGTGCTGCGAAGCTGCCGCGAGTTGGCGGATAAATCCCAGAGCCGGAAGGAGGCCCGGCGCCTGTGGCCTTTTGCCGCTCCGCTCTGGCCCCGCCTGGCCACCGGCCTTGTTCTCTTCCTTGCGGCGGCTGGAGCCCTGTTCAATCTTCTCCGCGTACCCGGCGGCGATTCCCTGCCCTATGCCCAGGAGATTCTGGCCCTCCGGGGACCTGTTTCCCTGAACGGTCGCAGCGCCGTAATCGGGAGCCGGCTTGCAGAGGGAGGGCGCCTGATCCTGACCGGCGAGTCCCACATGGAACTGGGGCGGAAGGGGTACTTCCTCCTGCGGCTCAGGGGGGATTCGGAGCTGCTGATGGTCCGGTCGCGGCAGAACCAGGAAGGGGGA
>CALCJG010000130.1 GCA_937967705.1 uncultured Spirochaetia bacterium | reverse complement strand
TGGTTTTATGCAACAACATTACAGGAATTTCGCAGGGTTTGGAAAGATATAATGCTTGATATGCAGTTTCATCGCTGATATGATGCAGGAAAACGGGAGAGGCTCTGAAAACCGGGAAACATTGCCGGGTTGCAGCATGAGAGAAGGTGAAGGCGGAAAGTGCCTGAGGAAATTAATAGACAGGACCATTTCAGAATCGAGGACCGGTTTGAATTACGGGAAAGGGACGGTTATGTCCTCATCGATATACTGTCAGAAAAATTCGATTTCTACGAAGTTTCCCGGTCGGCCGCTGTGTTGGAGGGATTTATCCAGAGTCATGAATACCCTCCGCTGATCATCGATCTGCAACGGATAAATTATATCGACTCAAGCGCCATAGGATTTCTCATCAATCTTCGCCACCGTCTGCGCCAGATGGGGCATCGGATCGTGATCATATGCGCCCGGGCGGATATCCTGCATGTGATGCGGCTGCTCAATCTTCCCCGGCTCATCCCTGTAGTGGCGGGCTGGGAGGAGGCCTTGAAGGTCATTCGGGAGGGAACGTGAATTATCGGGCACATGGGGATTTTCCCCCAGGAGATTTCAGCCGGGAGGTATGCGACCCTTGTATCGAGTAACCATGAATGCTTATCCTCAGGAAGACCTGTCAGTCATCGAAGAGAAGGCTTCCCCGTACGGGGTGCATGAAGGGGAGACGCCAACCCCAGAGGATATCCCCCATGTCACCTTTCTGGGTGAGGCTTTCCGGGAGGGAGCTGGTCTCTGGACGCGGGAGCAGGGATTTCTGCAGAGCCTGGAGGAGGATCGTTGGAAATACCTACTCATGGAAAACCGTGAGGGTTATGCCCTGACGGAGGATATCTTCATACAGCCGGTTACCTCCTCCTATATTACACGGCAGCATTACCGCCATGTGGTCTACATCGATCCAAACCATGCCTTCGGGGATGGCCGCCATCCTACAACCCTTCTCTGTATGGAATTTCTAGTAGAAAGGATCACTCCTCTGAGCGAGGTGGAGCGAGAACGGCTCGTCGTGATGGATGTGGGAGCCGGAACAGGTATTCTTTCGATACTGGCCATGAAGCTCGGGGCAGGAACCGTCGAGGCTGTGGAGATCAGCGAGTCGGCTCTGGCGAGCGCCAGGGAAAATGCCGGTACCAACCGCTGTGAGGAAATACGCTTCCGCCAAGGGGATATTGCCTGTCTGGAGGGATCAAAGTGCTATGACATCGTGCTGGCCAATCTCATCTCCGACGTGATCATTCCCAATCTCGCTTCTCTCTGCCGGCTCGTTAGGCCTGGGGGGGTGATGGTCATGAGCGGGGTGAGCCGTGTCCGCGCTCCGGAGGTGCAGCGGCATCTGGCGGAATCGCCCCTTCGTCTGCTCGACCGTCGGGAAAGAGACGGCTGGTGCGGGTATCTTCTCTTACTGCCCGATTAACACGGGGTTGCTACCAGCCCATGCCACACGCGGTGCAGGGTGTGTGAAAATCGGGGCTGGCGATCCTCTCGCCGCAGCCGATGATGGGCACGATCTGATCAAGGTCTGTCCCGTTGAGCAGCAGCGACAGGTCCGCCGGATCATCGGCCCCGTTCATCATCACCGCCAGATAAGGCGTTCCCAGCCCGGGGAAGATGCGCCCGGAATAAAGAACGCCCCCCCTCAGGAGCCGAACCATCCCCTCTCTTGCGGGAATGTTCCCCCCGCGGTATTTCATCGTGCCCCCGAGACTGCGAATTACCTGCCCCAGCTTGCCCGCGGGAACGGTGCCGTTCAAACGGATGATGAGGTCCGCCATATCGGGATACCCTATACCCCGGCTGGAATCGGCGGCATAGGGGGACATCAGGTCGGCCATGAGGGCGTTCTTGGTGCCGCCCAGTTCCGTGAGGATGAGGGAGAGCTTCGGGATCTCCGATAAAGGCAGCAAGTTAAGCATGGAGGACATGTCGCTGATCCCGGTCCAGGGATGCGCTATGACGACGTTGATGAGGCCCGTAAGATAGGTCGAATTGTCCACCTGGTTGATGAGCGCCGAGAGCTTGTCCTCCTCGGTTATTTCCTCGATCAGCTGGGCCGTGACGGAGAGATTGGAGATGTTGTCCACCATGTTGACCAGTTTGCCCACACCGGTGGCGGTACCGGGAGAGGCGGGATTCCAGCTGTTGGGACCGGTAATGTCATTGAGCACATGGGACACTTTCGCAGTGCTGGCAATCTTCAGGGTATTCAGCAGATCGCCCATCTTGGAGAAGTTGGAAACACCGTTGAGAAGAAAGACGAGATCCGTGGAATCGTCCGCACCCTCGATGACATTGACCATCTTGCGGGCCCCGGCCATGAGGTCCGGCTGACCGTCGTCGGCGGTCTGAGAGCCCGTCGAGACCTCGTTGATGAGCCATGAGAGATTGGCCGGTGTGATCTGGGTCACCAGATAAGCCATCTTCCCGGGATCGCTGATGTTGTCCACTTCATAGGCCAGGCTGGGTATGCTGTTGTTGGCCGGGGCTGTATCGCCGGGAGCGTAGCATCCCGTAAGGACATCCACGATGTTGGGGATGGCAGCGGGAGTAAGGAGGCAGAGGAGCGTGGTCATGCGGTCCGCCCGGTTGATACGGTCCATCAGGCAAACGAGCTTGGAGACCCAGCGATCCTTCGGGTCGGCACCGCCGTTAATCACCGGAATCAGCTTGTCCCGTATGTACTCGATCTGGTCCGGATCTCCAGAAAAACCTGACTGAGTCCGGGCCCCGTTGATGAGGTGGTACATCTTGCCCGTGTCGCCGATCGATTTCATGATGTTCACAACGGTCTTGATGCCCCCCAGCTGTATATCGTTGACGATATCCGGAGTTGATACCGGGGGGACTATGCCGGGATCAAACTGATCTATGAAGTAGACCACATCCCGGGAGTCCATCACGCCGTTCATCAAGGCTATCATTTTGCCGGGATCCTCCAGGTAGACGACGATGAAGGCGAGTTTTTCCATATAGCGCCGGTTGTCCTCTTCCAGAAGGATGGGGTCAATGATGGGGTTTGCGACCAGACTGTCCCTGTTGACGAGGGATATGAGCTGGTTCACATCGTTGACACCGTTCACCAGACTGGTCATGGCATCCAGGTAGTTGTAGTCTTCCAGGGTGCAGTCACAGTGGCTGTCCACCGGGATGTTGAACTTGCCCATAGGATAACCGGGAACGGGGCGGTTGCAGCCCAGACGTTTGATGGCGTAGATGAGGTCCAGGGTCTTCCGGGCTCCCAGCTGCTGAACGATGCGTATCATCTTGTCGGGAGTTACCCGGTCGATCATGTAGAGCATGTGGTTTATGGGCAGACCGGGATTGACGGTGTCCTCGGGATCGTGCAGGAGGAGGTCCATCTCGTCTGTGCCTATCTCCCGGGCCATGCGGCCGATCAGGCTGTCGTCCGTTCCTTCCGTCAGTCCGGGTTCCTTTGTGCTCCCGAGGCAACCGGTCAGGGCAAGGGTAAGGAGGAAGAGGGCTGTCAACTGCATGACAATCTTTTTCATGGCAGACCTACCGTGTATCCTATGGTAAACTGATAACCCGTCTGGGAATAGGATGTTTTACTCTTCTCGCTGTAAACCCGGCGGCTGTAGGATGAGCCGTTGATGGTCTCGCTCCAGGCACCGCTTCTGGTCATGGTAAGGGGAGTGTTCTGGTAAATAAAGCTGAGTCGGATGTCGATATGATTCCGTCCATCAACCGGAATGAGCCCCCCCAGGTGAAGCCCCCCCCGGTAGGAAAGGGCGTTGAAGAAACTCTCCTGTATTGAAGCGCTGATCTGATAGGTTTCTCCGGAAGCGGGGACATAGAGCGGATCCGTGCTCATGGTGATCTTCCTTTTTCCGTTGATGACAACAAGACCGTTCTCCAGTCCCCCATAGGGGAGCAGACGGATGCCCCAGAGGGACCCGATACTCTTTTCATGAACGTAATAGAGGGTGAAGGAAGGGAAAAAGACGAAGAGGTTTTCCCGTACGCTTATCTCCCCCTGGTAATTGAGGATATTCGGTCTGGGGGCCAGGGCGTTGGGATTATGATAGATGATGGGGCCCTGATAGATGGTTTCGTTCATCCCGTTGATCGGATAGAAGGTCAACCCGATGCCGGCCTTCAGACTTTGGAGATTTCTGACTGATTCGACATTTTTCAAAAAAGGCAGACGGGCGCCGTTAAGGGTCATCTGGTATTCCACCGTCAGAAACGGAACGCTGCGGTCTTTGCGGCCGTAACTGGGAGCACTGTTTTCGGAATGATAGCTGGGATCACTCTTGAAATAGAGATCGTTGTTTATGGCATTCTCAAGGCTTCCGGTCCACTCCCGGGACAGGGGATAGAAATGGTAACCGGCCCGGAAGGAGAGGCCGGAATCCCGCGTCAGGGAATCCTCTGCTCTAAGAGACGGGAGGACGAAGAAGAGGACGAGGATCAGGGACAGAAGGGAACAGAGACATCCCCGCAGAATGAGCGCTCTTCTTTTAGCATGACTCTCTATGTTTTTTCTCAGTCTGTACATTCCATGACTCCGGTATATTGCCTGTCAGGGATCTTAAACGATCGCCGGACGAAGAGAGCTTCCCTTAAAATACAACACCTACCTGCAGGAAGAGGCCCGTCAATTGAAGCCTGTTCGTCTCGCGATCCTGGATGTTCTTCCCGTCTATGATCAGTGAGGATGCGGGGAAGGACACGGGAAGGGCATTTCCCCCCATGTAGAGGGTGCCGTATCCATCCACATCCCGTTTCATGTCTATAAAACCGTAACTGCCGCCGAATCGTATCTCCAGGGATGTCCCCGATGTTAGAGGTCTTTTGTAACCGAGATAAAGGCGGCAGACGGGTCCGAAATTCCCGGTTACTGTGGATTGTGCCAGACCCTCAATAACGCGTTTGTCGTAAGGGGACGGTCCCACATCCAGACGCTCAAAACGGTATTTGACAGTCTGACGCGCAGAAAGAAAGATGAGGCCCAGATTCCCTCCTGCAGAAAAGCGTCCCCAGGATCTCACAAGGAATATGTAGTCGTAATAAAGGGAGGGGGTGAAGACCAGCACCTCCTCGTTTATGCTGATGTTGAGATGATAGCGGCCCGTCCCTGTGGCAGGGTCAACAACATCGGCTTCAACGCCTGGCCCTGCCGTCGGCACCCACCG
>CALCJG010000129.1 GCA_937967705.1 uncultured Spirochaetia bacterium | reverse complement strand
CGAGGCCCCGGGGGAATACTACTACGAGAACGGCGTGCGCCTCAAGAAGTACCGGGGCATGGCGTCGCTGGAGGCCATGGAGAAGGGCGGTTCCAAACGCTACTTCGCCGAGGACGCCAAGATCATGGTGGCCCAGGGCGTGACGGGCTACGTGGTGGACAAGGGCTCCATGTTCGACTACGTCCCCTATCTCGTTCAGGGCCTCAAACACTCCTTCCAGGACATGGGCACGCGGGACATCACCACCCTCCACGAGAGACTGGAGAGCGGCGAGCTCCGCTTCGAGATGCGCTCCCTCTCCGCCCAGATCGAGGGGGGCGTACACGACATGTACTCCTACAAGGAACCCAAGTACATGTAGAGACCGGGAGCGGGGCTGTCACAATACTGCCATTAATACACCCGGGAACAAAAAAGGGTGATGCGAAACCGGCACCGCCCCGTTTTTTCCTTGATCCATTCGTCCTGCACAGCTAACCTGTCCCTTTCAATTCATCCAGGAGGACCCATCCCATGCCCGTCCCGAAACCCGGCCTGATTCCCGCCCTTATCCTGGCGGCATCCCTCACAGGGGCATTGACCCATGGTCCCGGCTGCGCGGGAGGAAAACAAATCGTTAAGGTTCCGGGTTTAATGATCGTTGAACCACAATTCGAACATATTCACATGTTACAGGACATGATTTGGGTTAAAAAGGGAGGCAAGTGGGGTCTCATGAACAGGAACGGTCAAATATTGATGGAGCCCCAGCTTGATGATTATGATCGCTTTGAAGAAGGCCTGGCCAAGGTTAGTTATAAAGAGAAATACGGGTATATCAATAAATCCGGCCGGTGGGTCATAAAGCCGCAGTTTAGTAATGCCGGTCGCTTTTCCGAAGGCCTGGCATGGGCGACTATAAGACCGGGCAAATCTGGAATCATTGGACCGAGCCCAATACGTGGATATATAGACAAAACCGGCAATTGGGTCATAAAGCCGATATATGACGAAGAGAGCACGGGAGACTTTCATTGCGGCTTTGCCTACGTCCGTTTAGATTACCGTAAGTACGTTTATATAGACAGAAAGGGGAATTTCCTCACAGGCCCTCCGGAAGGTTACGAGTATGTCAAAAACTTTAACAGCGGTCTGGCGATTGTCAAGCTTAAGGGTAAATGGGGGCTTATCGATACCAGGGGCCGGTGGGTCTGCAAACCTCAATATGATGAAACAGACTTTGACTTCGAAAACGGTCTTCTTTGTGTTAAAATTAATGGGAAAGAAGGGGTCATCAACAAGCAAGGACGAATGATCATCAAACCTCAGTTTGAAGCTATCAACAGCTTGTACTTATTCAAATACTCACTGGTAAACGCCAAAAAGCCGGGAGGGAAATGGGGGTTTATAGACCGCCGGGGAAGATGGATCATCCGGCCGCAATTTGATGATGTAGAGCCTTCGTATGATCTTGGCCAAGCAAAGGTAAAGAAAGGAAAGAAATGGGGTCTTGTCAGTATGCAGAGAGAGTGGAACATTCCCCCTCGTTTTGACAACATCCGATATCTTACCGAGGGTCTGGCGGCAGTGGAGGAGGATGGAAAATGGGGATTTGTCGATTCAAAGGGGCAATGGATCATTAAACCGCAATTTGATGTACTTCAATCCTTCAGTGAGGGGCTGGCCTTTGCCCGTTTTTTTATGGGAAAACAGGGCTTTATTGATAAGCAGGGGGATTGGGTCATAACTTTAAATTTAGATTTTAAACGGTCTCATAATTCCCTCAAATTTTTTGAAGGTCTGGCAGCTGTCAGGGATGACTTCGGGGGGTTTATTGATAAAAAAGGACAGTTGATTATTAAACATCCTGACTGGGACTTCTATTCATTCGATAACGGGATCGCTAGAATAGGAAAGGGGTATCCATGCCGATACGGCTTCATCAAAAACCCCCTGCCCCCGGCGGAGATCATTAAAACCTACCGTCACGCAGGACTGCAGGTGGGCACGGTCCGGCAGGTCCGGGGAGGGGAAATCATCGTGGCAGGAAAGAACATCGGAAAGAAGGTCCTTTTGGGAGAAAGCCTCTGCCTCTATGCCGGCAAAGAACTGATTCTCCTCAACGCGCGCTTCCCCATGATGACCGTGGTCAAATGCGACGTGACCAGCGGTCCGGCCGGAATGATCCGAAAAGGCCTGCCGGTATTCCGCTACAACCGGCCTGAGAAGGAGAAAGGAAAAAAATAATACCGGAACGGTCATCCCTTTCAGGAGCATCGACCCCCTAGGGCACTACATGATACACGTCCGACTGTCCGTTGGGATAGGTAACGGTAAAGGACAGCGGCAGTTGATCCTTGGAGTATTCCTGCAGGGTCTGCGTCAGGCACATCATCCAGAGATACTGATAATACGTTCCGCTGGAATATTTATCCTCCCATTGAATCCTCAGGGGAGCAAAAAGAATCTTTCTGTACACACTCATCCCCCTTGAATCCTTGAAGGAAAACTTAAGGGCAATCTTTTCATTGGTGAGAGGTTGTCTTGTGTTGATGACATAGAGGTAATATTGATAATCCTGATATTTCATGCCCTTTAATAAGGCGATCTCCCTTTCCTTTCGCGCTTCATTCAGCTCTTTGTTGCTGTTGAGCATATCCATCTGCCCTTTCATCACCTTTCTAAAATCATGAACGGAAGCCCGTCCGAAAATATGTTTACTTCCCTTCCCGTATGTGTTTTCCACATAAGAGCCCTCAACGCCTTTTTTCACGGGAGTGAGGACATAGGAACAGCCCCCCATAAAAAGAACCATTAAAACGATAATTCCCTTCTTCATGGATATCCTCCTAAAAAGGTTGTCACTTCTATTATATCAAAATTAGAATACTATGGTGATCGCATCTGTCAAGGAAAAGAAGGCTGTCAAACAGTAAAAAAAGTCCTTCCAACGGCATTCCTGATATGATATCATTTTACTTATATAACTGATTATCATATGCAAAAGAAAGCCAGGTGAGGACTTTTAAGCATGCGTCTTTTCCTTATTCTGTTCCTGTTGTTTTCAGCCCTCCCGGGGCCGCTGATCGCTCAGAAAAAAACCGATCTCCGAATCCTCCAGGACGGGAAGGAGATTCCCATGAGTGCCGGAACAGTGCAGATTAAGAAAAAACCCTTTGCTATTAAGCTGACACTACTCGACGAGCCCTCCCTCAAGATCAATTTTTCCAAGAGCGATCACATCTACCGGGCCGCCCGGGAAGGGATAGACACCCCCTATCTCTTTCCCTTCTGGACGGGCTGCTCCTATGCCGTCACCTTCTTCAACAGACACCGCCACATCATCCTGTCGGAGGACGCCAACAATCACTGGTTTTATGACGGACCCCGGGAGCACAATTTTACCACCGTCAGGGTAAAGCAGAACCGGTTTATTCTCCTTTACGAGATCGGCCAATACTATGCAGAAGGGCGGTTCCATCCCTTGGAAAAACTGCCCGTCAAACAGGTCTATGTAACGGCCATCCATTTCGACAACAGGAGTAAAATAGTAAAGCGGATATCCTTTAAGCCTCTCGCCGATGATCAGGCCAGCCCCTGGCGCGCCTTTGCCCGCTGGGCTCTGGAGCAGAAGTATGTGGGGGAAGACGAAATCACACTACGATACCGCGCTGAAATCAAACGAATCACCTTTATCATCGAATTCATTCCCTAGGAGGAAACCATGGCAACAAGAAGATCCATCTATCTGAGCGCCTCGGAGGACCGGCTGGAAAAGCTGATCGAGGAGAGGCTCCGGCCCGGCGCCGACAAGCGGACGATTGACGAGCGCATCTGGGACCTTTTCGGCGAGGAGTGGTGCGTGATGTTCACCGACCTCTCCGGCTTTTCCCGGGGAGTGGC
>CALCJG010000128.1 GCA_937967705.1 uncultured Spirochaetia bacterium | reverse complement strand
CGGATCGATCTTTCATGCAGCGGGGATGAGATCTCCCTGGTGATATTCGATGACGGTCCCGGCATCCCGGAGGAGGTCCTCTCGGGCAGAAAGGGGGGACTGGGGATGCAGCTGATCGAGATGCTCACCCATCAGATCGGAGGGACCTTCTCTTTCGAGGCGGGAAAAGGAACCGCTGCACGGTTGAACCTCCGGCTCTAGGGCCCCTCCCCCCGCCTCTGCCGGTAAAAAACCGCGCAGAGCGGCTCAGACCTTGAAGAAGTCCACCAGCTGTTTGAGGCGCGTGGCCGTGGACGCCACCTTTTCCGAAGAGCTCGCGTTCTCCTCGTCTCCCGAGGCGTAGGTTTCGCTCAGATGGGTGATCGCGTTCATGGACTCCGTGATCTCGTACACCGCTATCTTCTGCTCCCCCGTGGAAATCTTGATGTCTTCCGAACGGGAGCGCAGCTCATGAACGCTGCCCTGCACCTCGCTGTTGGTCTTCATCTGCTCATGCATCGCGTTGTTGATCCTGTCGATGCCGTTTTCGATGGTATTTACGCCGTTGATGATCCTCTGAAGCATCTGCGTCGTTCCAATGATCTCCTGCATACCCTTGGACACCTCAACGTTGCTCATGGTAATAAGCGAGGTGATGTCCTTGATGCTCCGGGCGGTCTGATCCGCCAGCTTGGAGATCTCCTCGGCCACCACGGCAAATCCCCTCCCGGCCTCCCCGGCCCTGGCCGCCTCGATGGAGGCATTGAGGGAGAGCAGATTGATGCGGTCGGAGATGTCGTTGATGATGTTCACGATGTTCATCATGTCGCTGGAACTGGCCGTTACGGCGTTCATGGTCTCGTTCATCTTTCTTAGGGAATCCTCTCCCGCCGAGATGTCCGAGGCTATGGACTTGGTTGCGCTGAAGGTCTCGCTGACCGTCGCGCTCATGGAGTTGATGTACCCCGAGAGGATCTGCATCACCTCGATGAGCTTCATCAGATCGTCGAAGAGATTGGACGTGTTGGAGGCGACGCTGGCGATGCTCGCCGACATCTCCTCCATGGAGGCGCTGATCTCCTCCGCATTGGCCGCCTCGTTCTGGGCGCTGGAGGAAAAGGTGTTGGAGGCGGAGGACATCTCCTCCGAGGAGGCCGCCAGCTCTGAGGAAAGCTGTGTGATCTCCCCCACAACATCCCTGATCCTCCCCGTAACCTCCGCCGAGGCTGTGGCGAGCATGCCGATCTCGTTCCCCTCGACGTGCTGAAAGGGCGGCCTCTTGAAATCCCCCTGGGCAAAGGCCACCATCTGATGCCGCAGGCTCTTGAGGGGCTGGAATCCCTCGCGGAATGTCCGATAGAGGAGCGTCACGGCTATGAGCATCCAGAAGAGGGATATGCCCACCATCCAGAGCGTGAGACTGAAGGAGTATTCCTCGATGGAGACGGCAGCCGATCCGCCGGCCCTGGTCATGGCACCGTGCAGGGAGGAGAGGGACCAGTGGGCCACCGCCATGGCAGTAACGGTCAGGATGATGCTGAGAACGCAGCAGATGGCCATCGCCCCCGATGCCACCTGCCCCGCCAGCGATCCTAGAAAGGTCATGGTCCGGTCCGAGAGAACACCCTCGATGCCCCGGAAGGCCTCCTCACGGGAAAACGGCGCACCAGGAGCTTCCCGACAAAATCGTAATGGATGAGGGAGAGTGTGATGACGACGGCGCCGATAATCCAGAGGTTGAGAAGCTGTTCGAAGCGTATCCCGGAGATCAGCGAAACGCTCACGCTCACAACGAGGAACCCGGTAGTCCAGCGCAGGACGATGCAGAGGGTGCTTAAAACACTGAAGCTCGCAAACCGCTCCCGAACCCGGACCTTGAGAGCGTCATCGATGGCCTCGCCCCGCGCGTAACGGCTGAGGTAATCCCGGAAGGGAGCGAAGAGGAATCGGAACCAGAGGAAGTTGATGACCATATAGATCACGGCTATGAGACCCACGGTTATGATGAAGGCCGCCATCTGTTCTTCGGAAATGGTCACGGTGGAGAGATAGATGATTACGGAAATGGGTATGAAAAGCCCGTAACTGATCGCTTCGGTGTAGAGAACGGTTTTTAAGAAAAAACTGCGGAATAAACCCCGGGCGTTCTGATCTGCCATGATATTACCATCCTATTCTGTATCTGAATAATATCAGCTGAGACGTCCGCGCTGTCCCTCACCTGGGATAAGAGGACGATGGCCCCCTTGAGGGAACTGTCAGTATACCCCGGAAAAAGACGATGTCAACCAAGAATCCTCCCGATTATCCCCGGGAGACACATCCTGGCGTAACGGCTGACAAATGAGGGAGATGCTCCCGGGCAGCCGGCCTCCCGGGCATCTGTTGGATGGACTTATTTATAAAGAAGAAATTTTTCCCGGAACTCCCTGAAATCCCGCTCTTCCCTTTCCCAGAGGGAAGGCGATATCCCGGGGCTCTGACCCCCTTCAATGGCCTCCCGGATATCCCCGCTGCCCGCCAGCAGATCGAAGGCGGGGTGATCCGTGTTGAACTCGTACACATCCCTCAGGAAGCGCATCGAATCCCCGTAGATCCTCTTGACGGTTTCCACCACTTTCACGCCGGAGTGGAAGGAGCGGAGAGCAGTGCGGTCGGTTACATGGGTGAAGATTCCCCCCGCCACCAGCCCGGAAAATTTATGGAAGGACGGCTTGAAGTGTACAGGGCGGAAATAGACACCGGGCAGATCAAGGCGGTTCAATTCCGCCGCCAGCTCCCCGGGACAGATGAAGGGGGCCCCCGTCAATTGAAAGGGGGTGGTG
Source organism: uncultured Spirochaetia bacterium (assembly GCA_937967705.1). Taxonomy (GTDB): domain Bacteria; phylum Spirochaetota; class UBA4802; order UBA4802; family JAGODF01; genus CALCJG01. The sequence continues at coordinate 2,194 of CALCJG010000128.1, read as the reverse complement.
GTTCCCCGCCCCTCCGAGAGACTGGTTCCCTCGATCAGGCAGAAACCCGGATAGACCAGCGCCGTTTCCAGATTAGGCATGTTGGGTGACGGCGGAACCCAGAGAAGCCCGGTATCGTCGAAATACATCTCCCTCCGCCAGCCCTTCATCGGCAGGACCCTCAGGGAGATATCCAGCTTCAGCACATCCTTCGCCAGAAGGGCGGTTTCTCCCGCCGTAAGCCCGTGTCGCACCGGCACGGGCAGAAGGCCCACAAAGGACTCATACCCTGCACGAAGCAGGGGCCCCTCCACGCTCTGTCCCCCCAGGGGATTGGGCCGGTCCAGCACCATTATCTCCAGATCCCGCCCCGCAGCGGCCTGCATGAAGAGGATCAGGGTGTTGAGATAAGTATAGTAGCGGGCCCCCACGTCCTGTATGTCGAAGAGGACGAGATCCAGGTCGTCCAGGGACCCTTCCCCGGGGCTTAAAGAGTCATAACCGCTGCCGTAGAGGCTCACCACCTCCGGGAAGGGCCGGGGCTGGTCCCCCACCGGCACCTGGTCCTGCTCCGTGCTGAAAAGCCCGTGTTCGGGGCTGAATATCCTGCGCATATCCAGGCCGGCAGCCTGAAGGACGTCCCAGCTGTACCGGAGATCCCCGGTTACCGAGGTCTGATTGGCGATCAGGGCGATTCTCCGCCCCCGAAAGGGCCCCGTTTCCCGGATAAAGAGGTCGAGGCCGGTTTGCACGCAAAATCCGCTCATGGGAATCTATCACCTCCCTGCATAATTCTTGACAGAAGAATTTTATAACCATGAATGGTATTGGTGAAGGGATATCCCAAATCATCAAGGTTAGTGAGGACGATGACGCTGTTACGGAAAATTTCAACTCCAATTTTATTCCTGCTCCTGCTGGTTTCAGGCTGCGCCACCGATCAGGCCGGGAAAACGCCTCCGGAAGTGCGATTTGCGTTCTTCGGGAACACCCACCCGGATTCGCCCTTCAAGAGCGACCGCATCAACATGAACCCGGTCATCACGGCCATCAACGAGGACAATCCTCTCTTCCTGATTCATCTGGGCGATATCATTCACGGGGGTAAGGAGTGGATGGGCATCAAACAGCATGATGTGACCCGGCAATTCCGCAGTTTCTTCATGCTGATGCCCAGGATTCGCCCCATCCTCTACACCGTAAAAGGGGACCTGGACCTGTTCAACGATTCTGCCGAGGATTATCTCCGATTCACTCGGAGAGCGCTCTACTATTCCTTCAATTACGGAAACCTGCACATCCTCGTTCTGGATACAACGGATAAAAAGCCGGGGGAGATGGGCAGCAGGCAGAAGGACTGGATGAAAAGGGATCTGGAGCGTTACAAGAACTATCCCGCCATTCTGGTCATCACCCATCACCCCCTTTTTCCGCCGGAGGATTACACGGCCCCGGAAAAGACCCGCCTGAAAAACGCCCAGGAGCTCCACAACCTCTTCCGGAAATACCCCGTCAAGGCGGTCTTTTCCGGTCACATGGAGATCTATCACAGCGAGTACAGAAACGGGATTCTCTACGCCATCACGGGATGCAACTACAGCGAAACCAGGGAGAAGGTAAAAAACTACAACAACGACGTGGCCTACTATATCGTCGATTACACCCAGGGCCTCTTCAAGATATACCCCAAAAGCGTGTCGGAGAGGATCATACAGAAAAAGAGAAACCCGTATCAATACAGGCACATGTAATTCCGGAAACAGGTACTGAGGGAACATGCAGAGAGAGATCGTTTTCGAACGGCTGGAACCCTTCCTCGAGGAGATGGATCGGATAGGGATCAGCAAGCTGGTCTTCGCGGAGATCAGCGAGAAAAGGGCCCAGCAGGTGGAATCCAACAAGCTGGAGGTCGTGCATTACCGGAAGCTGGAGATTCTGGCCTACAAGAGTCCGACCATATACAAATGCCTGCCGGAAGAATACGACGCCGCCGCCCTCAGGGAAAGCCTTGAGGCCCGGGGCTATGAAGTGAAGCTTCGCAGCCGTAATATCACATAGACCAGGAAAAACGATGGACCCTCTTCTTAAGATTGAAAACCTGAATGTTAGCTTCCGGCTAAGCGACTCGAAAGTCCTGGCCGTGAGGGATGTATCGTTCCAGTTGGAACAGGGAAAAACCCTGGGACTCGTGGGGGAATCCGGCTGCGGAAAATCC
>CALCJG010000127.1 GCA_937967705.1 uncultured Spirochaetia bacterium | reverse complement strand
CCGTCGATTAAGTCTTCTTCATTCCCCGCGTTTCCGGCAACGGACGACATCACACCGGGTTTTTTGCATAAATAACCGCCCTTCATCCCGTTTAAGACTGGGCCGAACCTGATCAATATCCGATCGCAGGAATTGCACAGCCCGCTCTTCCTGAAACGTTTGACAGAAAAGTGAGATGGGTAAATCTGGCTGCAAAAATGATTGTGTACAGGAGACACTTCAATGAGCAGCAAAATCAGACGTACCCTTTTCAGCCTTTCCCTGGTCCTGCTGGGGGCGACCCTTGCCCTGACAGCCTGTTATGAGCAGCGTGATCCCACTTACTGGGCCAAGACCTTCGATTATGCGGATTCCACCCAGTCGGTCTTCAGCTTGACACCCACCCCCGACGGGGGCTATGTGATCGCAGGCACGGTCACTATCAACAGCGGCAGCCTCATGGACCTGGGGGATCTCTGGGCGGCCAAGCTGGACTCCGAGGGCCGTGTGGAATGGCAGAAGGTCTTCAGCGGGAGCAAGGTGGAGATCGGCATCGACGGCATGTCGGTGATCCGGACATCTGACGGGGGATACGCCCTTTCCTGCCGCAGCAACTCCTTCACCGGGGAGTTCTCCGCCTGGGTTCTCAGGCTGGACGGTTCGGGAAATGTTCTCTGGCAGAAGGTTTATGAACAGAGCGTTTTCCACACCCACGCGGCCGTACTCAGGGAAACCCAAGACGGCGGGCTGGCGCTTCTCAGCTCGGAGCTCATCAGGATGGACGCCTCGGGCAACGTCCTCTGGACCCGGAGCTATGCCTACGCGGAAGGCGGCGATTTTGAGCTCATGTCGATGGAAACTGCGGCGGACGGGGGATTCATCCTCGCGGGGCGGCTCGTGGACGCCCATTACATCGGCTACTTTGACGGGATCGTGATGAAGACCGACGCCTCGGGCAACCCCGTCTGGAAGGTGGAGATGGGCAGCGACCGGGTCTTTACGGAGATCAATGCGGTACGCCAGGTGTCCGACGGGTACGTGGCCGTCGGTGCTTCGGGAACGGCGGGCAGCATGGCGCGGGATTTTCTGATCGTGAAACTGAGTCCCTCCGGGGCTCTTCTCTGGCAGAAACGGTTTGACCTCAAGGGAGACGCGGAAGAGTTCCGCAGCGTGGACACCGCCTCCGACGGTTCCGTTGTGGCCGCGGGGCATACCAACGGTTACGATGCCGGGGATATCATTCTGGCGAAGTTCCGTACCGACGGTACCGCCGAATGGATAAAGAAATACGACGCGGAGCGCTGTGAGGCCCGGGAGGTGCGCCGCACCGTCGCCGGCTATGCCGTGGGGGGTTCCAACGGCCTCGGGCTTCTCATCAGCGTGGATCCTTCCGGGGCGATCCCCAACGCCGGGAGCCGCATACAGACCCTCAATCCGTCCCTGGTCAGCACTGCCATGGTGACGGGCAGCAAACCCCTGGTTCTGGAAAATTCCACGGTCGTGGCCGGCGCCACCCAGGCAGTCCTGAAGACCCTGGCGCTCACGGTCAAGGATCTCTAAACTCATCCCTGCCGGTATGAAAGAAAGAGCAGCTCTGGGGGGCCGCTCTTTTGTTTTCCCTTTTAATGAACTCCCGTACCGGAAGCCGGTATGTCTCTTATTTCCGGAAATACCTGTAATGCAGGAAATCCAGCCAGAAGGCCCCGTAAAGGATGAACAGGGTGATACAATAGAGCCCGCATCTATCCATGATGTCCTCCCTGATGAAAACCTGATATATATAATCGAATGATTGAGCCTGTAATCTGTATATAAGCCTTAAAACATCTGCGTCAACAGCTTTTCCGCCTGATAAAGGCTGAGCGTCCCTCTTACCGGGAGAAAATCCTCTTATTTTTGGGAGAAAACAGCAGAAAAAATAGGAAAATTTCCCATGAATATCAACAATTTATTTATATCTGTTTACTTTTTTGGGAAAAAATTGTCACTTTTTCAGGACTGGTTTGTTGTATTCTATGAAACCCAGCAGGGTTTTTTAAATAACAAATCTAGGAGAAACAACATGAAGAAGCTGTTACTGGTAGTTGCCGCTATGATGATGGCCGGTTCTTTCGCATTTGCAGGGGGAGACGAAGGCGCTGCTCCCGCTCCCGTAGAAAAACCCAAATCCAAAAAAGAGTGCAAAGCCGATTGTAACAAAGCTTTCAAAGTCTGCATGAAAGAAGCCAAGAAAGACAAAGCCGCGAAGAAAGCGTGCAAGGAAACCAAGAAAGACTGCACGAAAGCTTGCAATGCGCCAGCTGGCAAGTAATCCATTCTTTTTGTTATTAACAGCGAAAGGCTGATCCTGAAAGGATCGGCCTTTTTTTTTGCACCCCGGGCTTGAGTTGACGGTGTAGATAAAAGGGAGCGGGTCGGCAGAGAGGCCGTATTAAGGCGTTGGGCAATTACTGACGCTTCCGGAGCATGTCCGCCAGCCGGGTCTGCGGCTCCCGATAGCGCCGGAAGTAGTGCGTCAGGGTCGTCAGGGTAAAGAAGCGGTTGACCGGCCTGAAGCGGAGGGCGTGGAAGAAGAGAAAGTAGGCGATAAGCACCGCGGGATAGTAGTAGACCGCATTGAGGACTTCCAGCAGCAGCGGGCTCCGAATGGCCGCCAGGGGAGGCCACTGAACGGCCAGGAGATCGAAGACCAGCGCCGAAACCGAAACGCTGGAGATGAGCACCAGTAGGGCCGCCCAGGAGTGTCCCGCCTCCACCGCCCTGTGGGGGCAAAAGTTGAGGCAGCGGAGGCAGTCCTCGCAGTTATAGCGCCAGTAGGGCCGGGGGTTCTCATCGCCCTTCATGACGATGGCGCCGACGGGGCAGGAGGCGGCGCAGAGGCCGCAGCTCACACAATCGCTGCTGGCAAACATCATCTTCCCCATGAAGAACCGGCCGATGAGGAGGTAGGCCGCCGGGAAGAGAGGGAAGAGAGCCAGGGGTATGAAACCCCAGAGGGCCTCCCAGAGATTGTTGAGGGTAAAAAAGAGGGTCTTCCCCTCCAGAACCGGTGCCAGACGATGCCAAGCCCTCGCCCTCGCCCGGTTGATGATGCGCCGGATCCCGCCGTCGGTGAGGCGGGGATGGAAGGAGGTCATGTTGAGGGGCATATCGAAGCTCAGGGACCCCCGGATTCGGTACCCCTTGAAGGGGAGCAGAAACCAGGGGAGAAAGCTGCCCAGCCCCGCCGCCCCCGGAATGGGCACGGGGCCGATGTGAAAGCAGCCCCGTGTCGGCAGGACGATGCAGTGGGTGCGGCTTCGGACGGGCAGGCGGAACAGGAACTTGATGACCGACCACGGGGGGAGGAGGCCGTGGGCAGGGAATACCAGGGCCACCAGGGTATCCGGCGATGCCTCTATCTCTTCGCGGGGGGCCGCCAGGCTGGCGGGGATCACCTCGGCGCTTATCCCCCTCTCCCTGCAGAGCTCCTGGAACCATACCGCCAGGCGGTAGGAATTTCCCGTGCCGCTGGCAAAGTAGATCAACGCTCTTTTATATCCCATGCCGGACCTCCGCGGATTCAATGCCCCCTGTGTAGCATCGGGGGGATGTTTTGTCAACTAAAGGGCGGGGCAGGGGGTGATGTTTCGCCGAAGGGATTTCCCGCCGGCCGCCCTGAACCGGCCCGTCCGGGCAACCCGGGCCGCCGGGAAGGAAAAAAAGTATGGACAATACCGGACCATCCCCCCTATGGTAACCGCCGGTAAAAAAACGAGAAGATCATGTCGGAACATATCATCAACCGCAACTTCAAGCCGCTGCTGCCCGTGCCTCCCGATGCCAAGGAGATACACGGCCGCATCCTGGAACTGCTGCGCTCCCTGCTGGGCGACGGCACCCTTACGCCTTCTGACCCCGGCTTCCAGGCGACCTACCTGCAGGCGATGGAGCTGTACCAGGAATATCAGCAGGCGGTGGTGGCCCACTCCGGCTACCGCATGGAATGCCGTTCCGGATGCTACATCTGCTGCTGCCACTGGGCGGACGACATCTACTCCTTCGAGGCGGAGATCCTTACGCGGCATCTGCTCACCCTGCCGGCAGCGGTGCGGAAGCGGATCATTAGCGATGCCCGGCGCTCGGTGCGGCAGTATCGGGAGATAAAGAAACGGAAGGCGGGGGAACTGACGGAGGAGGATTTCGAGGGGATGTCGGAGGAATGGGACCCGGAAGAGATCGTCCTCAACGAGTTCTACCGGCTGAAGAGCCGATGTCCCTTGCTGGATGAGGACAACCGTTGCATGGTCTACAGCCTGCGGCCGCTCACCTGCCGGGCCTATATCAACCTGGGGAATGCCGCCCTCTGCCCTCCGGAGATGATCAATGAGAACGATACCGTGACCTATATCCTCGACCTGGACGACGAGGCCAACGAGCTCCTGGACGAGCTGCACTTCCGCTTCGAACGCTTTCCCGGGGACTCGGCTCTGAGATCCCTCGTGTTGAAGTACCTTACGGAATAAGGGGGGATTCGTTGATTCCCCTGGGCGGGGAGCGTTTCTGTTTCTTCTAATCAACTTGTGCGTTGGGGCTATGGTGCCATGAGTACCCCTGCCGGGGGGTTAGGGCAATTGTTCCTGCCGAGGAACCGGCCTTTGCAGGAGGGGTTTTTAGGCGAAAACCCCTCCTGCACCTCCCCGCGCCCTCCTCAGTCGCCGGAGGGGCTGGCGCCCATAACTCGGCTCGTCCGCTTCGCGGAGCTCGCCTCAAACAGATGGGCGGTTTGTATCCGCCTGCGGCGGATGGTTTGGAGGATTTTAACGACAATGGGTATTTTCATTCCGCCGGGCAGAGGATAGCCGGGGATTGCAGGAAGATGAAAATCAAATGCATGATCGTTTGAGAGTACTTCAAGCTTTGTAGCTGTCTTTTCTCTTTTCAATATCGATTATGAAGACTATAATCTTTTTTTGATCAATTGTATAAAATAATCTGCAATCTCCAATTCTGTATCGATAAATCCCTTCGAAGGTGCCTTTTAGCTTTTTTATGTTAGGTCCAAAATGGGGATTTTTTTAAGCTGAGGATAAACGAAATTTTCAATCTTATTGTAGAGCGATTTGACTCATGTTTGGCAATTTTCTTCTGGAATGTATCCGTTTCGGCTATGCTGTAACTATTGGACAATTTTATAATTCCCCTTCTTTACGTCCTTTAATCCGTTATGAAGACTCTTTACCAGGTCGGAGTCGTTCATAAGCTCGTTCATTTCATTGTCCGAAACGTAGATGTCATTCGTCAGGTATCTCAATGTTGCGTATTCAATAAAATTAGAGATACTTCTGCGTTCCCCTTCGGCGGCTTTCTTGAACATTTCGTAAATGTCATCGTCAATTCTGATGGTGATTGTTTTGGCCATTGCTTTACCTCTCTTATTCAAGAGTATTCCCTTTTATTCTCCAGTCAAGTAAATATTGGAAACAACAATCTCTCTATAGGGCGGTTGATTGATACAAGGGGTGTGTTGCACAGGCAGGTGCTTTTCTGTAAAGGGCCTTTACATCAATCGTCATGAATGTAAATAGTAGTTGTATTTTTATGGTGTGTTTCTCTTGATATTTCTGTCGAAAGTATATATTGAATGGATGATATTTTTCGGAAGTAATTTCCATGCGGTTTAAAAACCCGATAACATTATTCTTCTCAATGATTGCGGCAGTCCTTCTGCTATCCCCCCTGCTTTATCATCTTGTGTACAAACCCCGCAGGGCCGGGACGCTCATCGAAAGGGGGATTGTGGAAATACGCAGGGCTGCGGCGGACCCGAAGAGGAAGGAGATATACTTTGCCGGTGCGGAAAGCCTGTTCCGGGATGTGGAGAACGATTACGTCGGCAATTCCGCGGATTTCTGCAACGCCTACGGTGACGCCTATTTAAGGGTGTCGGAGTATGACCTGTCCCTTCAAAAATTCATCCGCTCCCTTTCAATCAAACGGGATAATCCCGCAACCCTGTTTCACCTGGGCAGATTTTTTGCCGGTATGCCGGAGGACTATTTCAACAGGTTCAACCGGGCTCCACTGAACCGATGGATTGTGTTCCCCCGGTCGCTTTCGCTGAAGACCAGGCAGGATTATGCCCTGTTCTTTTACGGAAAATCCTTAATGGCGGGTGGTGATAACGCAGAAGCGGTAAAAGGCATGAGGGAGCTGTTATCTTCCCGGTAGGTTTTAGCCCGGGCAAAGATGCAAGAACAGGATACATCTGTAATTTGTTATCACTTCTGATGTTAAAGGGCTGCAACACGCCCCCACAAACAATCCGCTGAAGGCGGATATCTGATCCGATGGCGCTGCACATTAGAGAAAACAAAAAAACCTTGACCACACTGGTACAGAGCATACACTGTTTTCATCCTCATGATAAACGGCAGGGTAGCATGAATAAAATTGATATCAAACAGAATCTTGCGGGTCTTCATGACCTCTATGACTCCTATCATGTATCACGGCTGGGGCTCTTCGGATCCTATGTCCGGGGCGATCAGGATGACAAAAGCGATATTGACCTCCTGGTGGAGTTTGGTAGACCCATTGATCTCTTTGCCTATGTTAACCTGCGCGATAGGATCGCCCGATCTATTGATAGGGACGTGGATCTGGTAACAGTTGGTGGAATATAACCGGCACTCAGGGATCGCATACTCAGCGAGGTCGAGTGGATTGAGGGACTATAAACATTTGATCGATGATGTATTGTACTCCATAGAAAAAATTCAGGATTATACTCGGGGAATTTCCTGCGATAGATTTATCACCGATCCAAGGACGTATGATTCCGTGTTGCATAATCTCATGATCATCGGGGAAGCCGCGGCAAGATTCCTGAGGATGTCCGTGAAGCCAATTCCGATATAAACAGGACCGGAGTAATCGGAATGCGGAATATTTATAGTACACGGATATTTTAAGATTGACCAGAAATCATATGGACAAAGATACAGGACCGTCTTGACGAATTGAAATGGGCCATGGAAATCATGAAAAATAAGTAGCTTCGTTAAACGGGAAAAACCAGCCGGTCTGATAATTGCCTGCAGAATTCCATACTGCTTCTCATTATCAGGAAGATATCTGTACATTATTGATAATACTATAGATCGGAAGAGCACACGTCTGAACTCCAGTCACGAGTGGATATCTC
>CALCJG010000126.1 GCA_937967705.1 uncultured Spirochaetia bacterium | reverse complement strand
AAAAGAAAACATTATTTACGTTTATGCCCAAACCACCCCCAATGACCGCCAAGGATTTCCCCACCCCACCCCCCCCCCCCAAAAAAAACCATCCGCGCAGAAGAATACCCCTCACCTGGCCGCCTGAACCAAAATCCCAACGCAGATTTGGCGAGTCTCCCGTCCCGGCCCCAACAGCGCCCGACGAGGACCGAAGGGGAAATTTTACAAAATCCTGAAAAATTGCGAGATCAAAATACACCCCGCTCCGGTCAAAGAATTGTGGGCCTAGAGCCCTCATACACTGATGGGAGATAAATCAATGAAAGCATTGCCCGTATACAGCGCCGTCCTGGCCCTCTGCCTGATCCCCCTGGCGTTCCTTCTTCCCGCCTGTTCCGACGAACCGGAGATCATAAAGATCGTCGTCATCGCCAGCGGATCGGATTTTACCGGATGGTACGATATCGACGGCGACCTGGAATACTTTGCCGGCGATACGGTATCCGGAGCCGTTCACTCCGCCGCCATCGAGCTGGAGGATAAGGACGAGGTGGAGGTGGACGTTACGACCACCGGAACGGCCTACTCCCTGATGATACGAATCTATCGGAACGGCACCAGGGTGAAATCCGCCAGCACCTCATCCTCCGACGGCGACACCCTCTACCTCAACATAACTTACAAGACCGGAGAGGAATCCTCCGAGGACACCAGCGAAGACGGCTCCAGCTGAGGTTCTCACGGGAATAAGTGCCTTTACCCGACCCCACTCCGGGAGACGCACCGTCCGTGTAAAGGGGTTGACAAGGCCCCGTTATAAAGAGTATCCTCATACCTGCGGGGAAAACCCCGACAATAAAGCGGGAGGCATACTGCCGATGGCGGAACGCAAGGTCATCATCCGACGATGCGGAGAGTACAACCCGGATACCATCCGTGGGTTGATCAGGGAGGCCATGGAGGAACTGGGAGCCAGGCCCCGGGGGAACATACTCATCAAACCCAACGTGGTCACGGCCAACAAGCAGTACATCTTCGATTCCTATACCCACCCGGCCGTCGTAGAGGCGATGGTGAACACCCTCCGGGAGGACCGGGGCATAAAGGAGAACATCACCATCGGGGAGTCCGGGGGAATCGGCCTGCCCACCCGCATGTTCTTCGCCGAATCGGACTACGACAGGCTGGCCCGCAGGCTGGGCGTACACCTTGCGGACTTCAACGAGGAGCAGTGCCGCCCAGTGGAACTCAAACGGGCCAAGTGGCACAAAACCATGCTGACGGCCAAATCCCTCTACGAGGCGGATTACAAGATCTGGATGCCCAAGCTGAAGTTCCACATCGTGGTGGACATCACCAACGCCCTCAAGCTCAACATCGGCATCCTCACCCACCGCGAGCGTTTTCTCTACCACGACGACCGCCTGCACGAGAAGATCGTCGATCTCCTGGAGCCGGGCTATCCCGACCTGGTGGTAACCGACGCGATTACCGTGGGGCGCGGCTTCGAATCGAGCCCCTTCCCGCACCACCTGGGCGCCATCATGATTTCGAACGACCCCCTGGCCTCGGACATCGTGGCGGCCCGGATCATGAACTACGACCCGGAAAGGGTCATCTACCTCCGGGAGGCCCGGGACCGAGGCTACGGCTCCCTGGAGATGAAGGACATTATCCTCAGCGGCGACGTGGGCTGGGAGGAACTGGCCGGCCGGATGAAGGGGGTGGACTCTCCGTTTCAGGATCTGCAGAAGCTCGACACCCCCATCCGCTTCTACGAGGGCACAAACAAATCCTCGGGCAACCTCTGTTACGGCGGCTGCATCTGCTCCATCAAGGGTCTTCTGGGAACCGCCGACCGCCGCTACGAGGGCAATCTGAAAAACGCCCGGAAAGGGGCCATCGTCATGGGCTACTATCAGGGGGATGTCATCCATCCCGGGGAACCGGTGCTCCTGGTGGGAACCTGTGCCGGGGTATCGGGCACCCTGGAAGCGGGAAAGGTGATCCGCATAAAGGGCTGTCCCGTCAAGGTGGCCGATTTGATGATCTTCGGCCTGCGACATTTCCGGATGAAGAGCCCCGCCTGGGATCTGCGCAACCTGCTGCAGCTCATCTACTACTCCCTCGTCAAGCTCTTCATGCAGCTGACCGCTCCCCTGCGGAGCAAGGCCCGCATCCACCGGCACGGATAGGGAACGGTTGCTTCCCGGGCCGGGGAGCCCGCATTCCCGGGAAGGGGATTCCCCGGACCGGACATCCCCGCCCCCCTTAAGCGCCTTTTCCTGAACGGAACCCCTAGGCCCGATGGCTCTCTTCCAGGGATAAAAAAATGGCCGGACATGAAAAAAATGAGATTTTTTCCGGCCCCGCTGCGGTCTAAGGTACAGGCAGAGTGACAAGAGACCGATGAACGAGACCTCCATCCTGGAAATGATGGCCCTGGACAGAAACCGGGGCTTCCGTCTGCTCGTGGAAGAGTTTACGGAAAAGATATACAACGTCTCCTACTCCATACTCCGCAACAGGGATGACGCGGAGGACGCAACCCAGGAGATCTTCCTCAAGCTTCATGAAAAGCTCGACACTTTCCGGGGTCAGTCCAAGCTATCAACATGGATATACCGGATATCCGTCAATCACTGCCTCAATAAAAACCGATCAAGGGAGAACCGGCACGTGTCCTTTCACGACATCGAAGGTATAGAGACGGTACTGCCCGGCAGGGCGCTCGGGGATGAAGATCTGAAGATGATGATTTCCGACGCCCTGGATAAAATGCCCCTGCTCTTCCGAACCATCCTGGTCCTCAAGGAGATCGAGGGGCTCTCCTACGAAGAGATCGGTGCGATACTGCGATGCCGGAAGGGCACCGTTTCCTCCCGCCTGCACAAGGCGAGGAGGATGTTGCGGAACCACCTGTCATCGGCAATGGTCCTGGAGGATATACCATGAAAACCTGCCGCTACCGGAAGCACATGGAAAAGTATTCTGACGGGGAGATCCGGTCGGCCGCGAGAGTCCGGGCGATCGAAGACCACCTTCAGGCATGCGAGGCCTGCCGCAGGGAGCTCGCGTCCCTGGCCGCGGTCAGGAGCCTCATAAGAGCCCACGGCTCGGAGAACCCGCCGGCGGATTTCATCGCCGCCCTCCAGGGGAGGATTGAAGCGACGGTCCGGGAGCGGGTGGAGATACGCCCCCGCTGGACGCTGCTCGGTTTTGCCGGCACGCACATCACCGAGATATCCGCCGCCCTGACCCTGGCTCTTTCGGTTTTCATCCTCTCCTCCTTTTTCAGGACGGGGGAGGTAACGAGTATCCGCGACTATC
>CALCJG010000125.1 GCA_937967705.1 uncultured Spirochaetia bacterium | reverse complement strand
CGAGATATCCACTCGTGACTGGAGTTCAGACGTGTGCTCTTCCGATCTTGAACCGCTTCCACCGGCCTCCCGGCAGTACGGGTGTAGAAGGAGACCAGAACCTGACGCGCCTGATTCATCAGCACCGCCTTGGTGCTCGTCGACCCGATATCTATCCCCAGATAAACAGGAACGGTTTGCCCGGCCGGAAGATCCTCGTAAATGTCCACCTCCACGGCGACCTCCGCAGAGGATACCCCGGAAGGGAAAACGTACTTCTCCCGGCTTGAAAAATCGGGATACTCCGAAAGCCGCAGGGTCAACGCCTCGTAACAATACTGTTTCTCCTTCTTCTCGCGTATCAGCAAATCCTCCGCCGTAATACCCGCAGGCAGGGTTATCTTTTCTCCCGGCCCCCTTTCCAGAAGGTCCAGAGCAGAGCCCAAGGCGCCGTACAGATGGGAATAGTCGTCGACAAGGAGTTCCTGTCCCAGCATGGCCGAGAGGTGACCGCAGACCGCCCGGTTCCGGGAAACCCCTCCCGCGAAAACGAGAGGCCCCGTCGATTCATGATTGCTGAAGAGTGTATCATAAACGTTTTTTGCCAGTCCGTAAGATAGACCGTCGCAGATCTCCCCCAGGGAATAGCCTTCCTGCTGGGCATGGATGAGGTCCGTTTTGGCAAAAACCGCGCAGCGGGAGGCGATCCGGGGCCTCTCCTCGGAACTGGCGCAGGCGATACGGCTGAATTCCTCCATGTTTGCCAGGTTCAGGCGCTTGGCCTGCTGATCCAGAAAGCTGCCCGTACCGGCAGCGCAGGAGGTGTTGGCCTTATGATCAAGATAATTTCCCTGACTGTCGAAGCGGATGAGTCCGAACTTTTCCCCTCCCACGAGGATCAGGGAACGCACGTCCGCGTAAAAATGCCTGGCGGCCTTAATACTGGCGATGCGGGAATCACAATAGCGGGCATTGCGGATAATCCCGGGCGTGGAGCTGGTAGTCGCTATCCCCTCAATCCTCTCCAGAGGGTATTCCCTCAGAAGGGCAAGGAGTTCCCCTTCGATATTCCCCTCATGCACCCGGTAGGTGCTCTTCAGGATGTTCCCGTCACGATCCATCAGTACGGAACCGACAGTAACCGATCCGACATCAATTCCCAGCAGACAGCCCGAAGCTTCCATGGCATCCATCCTTTGTATTCTCTAAATTAATGAAGTCTTTCGACCTAAACAAAAATCACAGCCTTAAATGACAAAAGGGAGCTATATGAAAAAAAACTCCCCTGAACCTGAAAAACTTGACATACGACAAACCGGACATTATATTTATGACTGACCGGTCAGTCCAATCGAGGCCTGTTTATCCCAGGAGGGCGCGGTTTTGTCAATATTAATTTTTTCCCGACTACTATCTTTTTATGGTTGCATTCGAAGGGGGAAAGGAGCAGGGAGATATCATGCCATCGAGTAAACTGATCAGCGAAGAAAACAAGACAAGCCTCTCCCGGGAGGTGGGAAAATTCTTTTATCCGGACGGGCGTTTTGACGAACAGTCTTTCCGGGCCTATCTCCACGAGAACATCAACCTTCTGAAAAACGATGACGCAGCAGGACCGGATGACCTCTCACGGTGGCTTTCCGGATATCTCGGCGGCATGCTCGACTATCTCCACGACAAGGGCATGGAGAAAGCCGCCGATGTCCTCGTCAGGTCCGCCGTTGAGGAGAGCAGCAGGCTCGGGATCGACAACATCACCCTCCCCACCCGCTATATCAGACCGCTGCTGGAGAAAACCGGGGACCCCCCCAATAAGAACGGGGAAAAACAGGCGGACAATAAAAAATTCAAGATCTTCCAGTCCGCCCTGCAGATTTTCGCCAACAAGGGTTTCCACGGGGCCACCATAGACGAAATTGCCGCCCTGTCCGGTGTAGGCAAGGGTTCCGTTTACCGCTACTTCAAGAGTAAAGAGGAACTTCTGGAGGAACTCCTTGCGGAGACCTATAACAAGATCATAAAGATGATCAGCGACATCTTCAACCGGGACCAGGACGTCCTGCGGCAGATACAGGAGATGATAGAGGTCTGGATCGGCTTCATCGAGGAGAATCACATCGTCTACCGGCTCATTCAGACCGAAGCCATTTACAACAAATCCGGGGGCAGGACCGGTTTCTATAATTATTTTATCAAAGAGCTACCCATGTTCAAGGAGAGGATACTGGCCCTCAATTCAGAGAAGAAACTCAAGACCACCAACTTTTACACGGTTTTTTACGGCATTATGGGTTTTATTGACGGCGTTGTTCACAAGTGGTTCAGCAGGGACATGAGCTATTCCCTGAAAGAGGAGGTCCCCGTCATCCTGGAGGTGCTTTTCAACGGATTTGTAGGCAAGGCAGACAGGGGAAGAACTTTTTTTAATCCGGACGATTCCGATTGAGGCCGGGGTTTCTCCAACGGATTATCGCCCCTGATAATCCCCAAAAACATAGCTGACGACCCCATTTGCACTGTATATTTATTTAAGCGGAGTGCAGTAAAAAAATGATTGAAAAAAAGGGGGGAATCACAAAGCCTTGAGAAAACGGGATGTAGCGCAGCCAGGTAGCGCGCTGCGTTCGGGACGCAGAAGCCGGGAGTTCGAATCTCCCCATCCCGAAGGACAAAACAAGTAGAAAGGGGGCCCGAGCCCCCTTTTTTTTATCTTTTCCCCAAAATATTGTTGCTTATTACCTCCTCTCGGGGTTAAATGTTTGGGATTTTGTATATAAATAGACGATATAAATACTGACCACTTTCAATTTTGTTCACAAACAGTTACGGAATGCGGCGGAGTGTACTATCATGTATCGGGATTTATAAATGAACGATCAGAACTATGTAACGATTCTCAAGGAATCATACAAATCCCGAAAGGAAAAACGGAAGGATATAATCGAGGAGATCATAGGCAAGATTCACCATAGCCGGACGCAATTGCGCATAAGCCTCGATGAGCTCTACCTCGTCATCGACGAGGCCATCACCAATGCCATGGAGCATGGCAACAAGTGGGATTCCAATAAGGAAATCGGCATCGAGGTCCTGAAGAACAACCGCTACCTGAAGATCCTCATAAAGGATCAGGGAAACGGTTTCGATCAGGATATGCTGACGGACAACAAATCCTCCGTAAAAAACCTCAAACCCCGTGGTCGGGGAATATACATCATCAAACAGTTCTGTGAACCGAGCTGGAATGAAACCGGTAATCAGATACAGCTGCGCTTCGATACCATTGACTGATCACTCATGAGACTTAAGACCCTGTCGATCCTTGCCACTCTGATGCTCCTTGTACAGTTCCTTTCCATAGCCTCCGACAGGACTCCCGACCCCGGAAAGATTACGAGCCTCTGCGGCCTGTCGGATACCCTTGAGGAATACAGAACCTCCCTCCGGGAGGCGAAGGAAATCCTGGAGGGAATTAAAAGGTTTACAACCTCAGCAGTGGAGATCACGGCCAAGGTCTCCCGCTTCCTGGGTTTCCGGGCCATTCTGCTGCTTCTGGCAATCATTCTTCTGTCTGCAGGGTTTTCCCTGCTGGGCCTGCCCAGGGGACGGTTTACCTTCCTGGTTTCACTGGCGACCGCGGATGCCCTCTGGTTTTTGTGGGAAAAGAGCTTTCACCCGGAGAGTTTCGCCTGGCTGGGAACCATGATCAAGACCAATGCCCTGATCCTGGCCCCCTTTGCGGCGTACCTCCTTTTATCCAAACTCATCCCCGCCCTGGCCCGGCGCATTCTCGCCCTGATCCCATCTGCTGGACGCTGGCCCCTGTTCCGCCGCTATGCCCGCAGCAGAGAGGCTCTGGCACGACAGATGGAGGAAACCCAGCGGGCCTACGGCAGTTTCCAGCAATCCCTCATGAACGACATTCTCTCGTCAGGCAAGAACGAGCAGACCCT
Source organism: uncultured Spirochaetia bacterium (assembly GCA_937967705.1). Lineage (GTDB taxonomy): Bacteria > Spirochaetota > UBA4802 > UBA4802 > JAGODF01 > CALCJG01. The sequence goes on along the minus strand of CALCJG010000125.1, from coordinate 129 downwards.
TCTCTCCCGGGAAAGCCTTAACAGTTTAAAAAACCTTCAGCGAACCCTCAGGGAAATGGCCGAGCCCTCACCAGGAGAAGACGACAGCCGGACCTGAACTGCCTTATCCCGATAACCCGGGAAACCGGC
>CALCJG010000124.1 GCA_937967705.1 uncultured Spirochaetia bacterium | reverse complement strand
GGACGCAACCCAGATCCGTCAGGTGATCATGAACCTGATCACCAACGCCTCCGAAGCCATCGGCGAGACCGCCGGGATCATCAACCTCCGGACAGGCTGCCTCGACTACAGCGAAGAGGAGCTCGCGGCGAGCTACATTGAGGGTAAACCGGCCCCCGGCAGCTATGTCTTCCTTGAGGTTTCCGACACGGGAAGCGGCATGGATCCGGCCACCCTGGAAAGGCTCTTCGACCCCTTCTTTACCACAAAGTTTACCGGCCGCGGCCTGGGGCTTCCCGTGGTGCAGGGGGTGGTCCGGGGCCACGGGGGGGCCGTCTTCGTGGAGAGTGAACCGGGCAGGGGCACGGCCATAAGGGTGATATTTCCCGCCGGGAACAACCGGAAGTCCCCCGTGCAGAAAGCCCGCAGGGAGGAAATCCCCCTGGGAACGAAGAAAACCAAACCTCCGGCAAAGGGCACCGTCCTCGTAGTGGATGACGAGGAGATGGTCCGCACCCTCTGCCAGCGCATCGTATCCGCCCTGGGTTTTTCCGCCCTCACGGCCTGCGACGGCCAGGAATGCCTGGATCTCTTTACCTCCCACGCCGGCGAAATCTGCTGCGTCATCCTCGACCTGACCATGCCCCGCATGGACGGGTTCACCACCTTCGGAGAGCTGAAGAAGATCGATCCCCGGGTAAGGGTCATCCTCTCCAGCGGCTACGATGAACAGGAGGCCACCCGGCGGTTTGCCGGACAGGACCTGGCGGGGTTCATTGAAAAACCCTACCGCCTGGAAAACGTCCGGCAGATGCTGGACCGGATTCTGCCGGGACCCCATTCCGATTAGCACCCCTGTACACTGGACCGCGGAGAAGGTGTTGCGGGATTACAAAAAGGAGAACGGACTGCTGATGAAGTCCATCACCGGGGAACTGAAGTGCACAACTGCCCGGAAGGATCAGGGGGGCCGATCCTTCCTTTATGGGCTACAAGTCCCCCCTCCGGAGCCCGGGGATTTGATCCTCTTCGACTGACCCGGCCCGGTGACCGGCTCAGACCTGCCAGCCTGCCGCAAGGTCGAGGCCGGCGTCTATCCCCTTCTGATAATCCGCCCGCAGGGCCCGCAGGCTCTGAGTCGTGCGTCCGGTATGCATGCCCTTCGGCGGGGCCACCTCGATGATCTCCAGGCCGGACGGGGGGTTATGGATGAACCCTACGGCGTTCATGTAATTGACGGGCCTCTCACGGACCGCTTTGCGGAGGGCGGGATAATCCCTCAGGAAGAGCGACGCCATGAGATTGTCCATCCCTCCCTTTTTCCGGTAATCCGAACGCTGGGTGCGCAGGATGACGATCCGCTCCGCTCCCCTGTTGGCCGCCGCTATGACCGGCAGGGAATCCGTCACACCGCCATCCGTCAGTTTTTTCCCTCCGATCTCCACGAATCCCCGGTAGAGGACGGGCAGGGAGCAGGAGGCCTTGAGTTCCTGCAGCATGCTGTCGGCATCCGGTTTCAGGTAGACGGGCAGCCCCGTTTCCGCATCGGTAACCGCGATCAGGAATTCCTTCCCCCCGGCTTTCAGGTTGGCGGCGGCTCGTTTCGTATCCAGGGGATCATCGACGCTGAAGGTATCCCAGAGCCAGTCCAGGTCGAACCAGTGCCCGCCCCGGAGAAATTTACCAAAACTGATGAAATTCCGGCTCGTCATGAAATTGGTATAGAGGCGGTAATTCCTCTGAAACTGCCCGGCAATATGCGAGGAGAGATTGCAGGCCCCTGCCGAGACCCCGATATAGAGATCGAAGGGATCGAAGTTGGCCGTAAGGAAGGCGTCCAGTATCCCGGCGGTATAAATCCCTCTCATGCCGCCCCCTTCCACGACCAGAGCGGTTTTTCGCTTCCCTGTCCTCATAACATCCTCCCGTTACCCTGTGGGTTTCTTTTTATACGGGATCAAAGATTCGTAAACCCTTAATCCTTATGGGATAAGAATAATCCAGAACGGCTGTGATTCAATAATTTTTCAAAAAACTCTTGACTGAAATATTTATTACTAAATAAATTAGTATAAACAGTGGGTACATCTTATATCCCTGAGTTCAGTTTTTTTTAAATTTTATGGCTTTCAGCTTGACAGGGGGCATTCCCAGGGTAATAATCCCCATTTTCCAAGAGGGCTTTGGATTAAAATAGAAAATTATTCACCAATAATTCATCATTTTCTTATCCTCTCTTGACGAAACTGCGTACCCTTTTAACTGCAAGCGATCCCCAACCGGTTATCACAGCCCGTTTTTCGGGCTTTCAGGATATTCCGGGGAGGGATTAATTTATACTATAGAGGAGTTTTACACAATGAAGTGCTACAAAGTCAAGATCGGCCGTGTTTTGGTTAATCACAATCTGATCACGCAGGAACAGCTGGACGAGTGCCTCAGCCATCAGAAATGCAGAGGCGGTATCCTCGGCGAGATTCTCGTCAGCAAAGGCTACGTATCCGCTCAGGACCTCGAGGAATACCTCACCTTCCAGAAAGAGCGCGTCTGCCCTCTGGCCAGTTGATCCTCCCTTTCCGGGCGCTCAATCGAATATGACCGTTTTGTTTCCGTTGACGAAGACGCGGTCGTCCAAAACCAGATTGAGCGCCCTTGCCAGGACGACCTTTTCCACATCCCTCCCCGCCTGCTGCATATCCTCCACCCCGTGACTGTGATCCACCGGAATGACGCTCTGCGCGATGATGGGCCCCTCATCCAGGCTCCCATTGACGAAATGCCCCGTGGCGCCGATGATCTTGACGCCTCTCTCGTACGCCTGGCGGTAGGGCTGTGCCCCCTTAAAGGCCGGCAGGAAAGAGTGATGTATATTGATGATCCTGTCGGGATATCGGCTCACAAAACCGTCGGAGAGGATGCGCATGTACTTGGCAAGGACGATATAGGCGGGATTATAAGCTTCCAGAACTGAGAGAATCTCCCGCTCGTGGTCCTCCCGGGACCGGTTTTCATGGGGGACGTGATGAAAGGGAACATGAAAACGCTCCGTCAGGGACCGGAGGTCATCGTGATTGCTCACTACGGCGAGTATCCTGGCGTTGAGACGGTGAAACTCATGGCGCAGGAGAAGATCCCCCACGCAATGGTGCTCCCGGGTCACCATCACAACGATCCCCTTTGGCCCCCGGTCGGTAAACCGCACACCGGCCCCTTCCGGGAGAAGGGAACGGAGTTCCGCCTCCAACTGTTCCCTCCCGCAGGCACCGGCAAACTCCGTCCGCATGAAAAAGCGCCCGGTATCCCGGTCCACAAACTCATGATTGCTCACGATGTTGAGCCCCCTCCGGTACAGGACCCCGGTTACATGGTGGACCAGGCCCGTTCGGTCCTCACAGTCGATCAGCAGAATGCCGCCCTTTGATCCGCTCATAGACATCACCCCTGAAAAAAAGCTGCCTTCCAACAATGTATCCCCCTTTACCGGAGGCACAACCTTTTTTCCCGACACGGCGGGGCGGGGCCGGGGGTGATGGGCGGCGCCGGATTTTTCTTGACCGGGGGAGGGATCCGTTCTATAGGGGAGTCATGATGACCGCGGACCTCTCCCCTCTCAACGTCTTCCGCTTCTGCCCCCGCTGCGGCGCACCGGGATTCGCGCAGGAGGGGCCTTTCCATCTCTTCTGCGGGGCCTGCACCCTGCGCTACTTCATCAACGCCGCCGCTGCCGTGGCCGCCGTGATCGACGTGCCCGGAAAGGGCCTGCTCCTGACCCGGAGGGCCCGGGAACCCCGAAAGGGAATGCTGGATCTTCCCGGCGGTTTTGTTGATCCCCGGGAAAGGGCCGAGACGGCCCTACGGAGGGAGATCAAGGAGGAGCTGGGACTGGACATCACCGAACCCCGCTTCTTCCGCAGCTACCCCAACCGCTATAACTACGGAGGACTGGACTACTATACCCTGGACCTGGCCTTTCTCTGCCGGGTGGAAGACTGGGACCGGCTTTCCCTTGAGGATGAGATCGAGAGCGTCGTTTTCATCATGCCGGATTCCCTCAGAATGGAGGAGATCGGCTTTGAATCCGTGCAGAATATACTCAGGGATTACATCGAACGGCCCCGCTGATTGAAAAAATAAAAAAAAGGGCTTGATGTCCCTACAAGCCCTTTATACACTCCCGCAGACGGATTGCTCTGGAGGACCAAAACGGCAATCCATGCCCCCGGGCAGGCCAGAAAAACCCGCCGATTGCTGCTGCATCCTTTCATATACCCGATTGGCGGTATATATAAAAACCATAAGACAGGTGCCGACCCGTGAACTACTTTAAAGACGACAAATCCTACAACTCTCTGCCCTTCATGACAGCCCAGCTCTTCCTGCTGGCGGGTTTTGCCGCCGCACAGCCGCTTTACAACAGCCTGGGAGCCAAGGCGAGTTTCTTCATCGCCCACGGGTCCGACAGCGTGGACATACTTCTCCTCACCTTTCTCCTCCTGATCCCCCTGCCGGCGGTTCTGAGCGGGCTGCTTTCCCTTCTCTGGCTCATTTCAAGGCAGGCGGCGCGGGGTTTCCATCTCCTGTTGATCCTGATTCTCTCCTTCCTAATGCTGCTCCCCGCGGGTAAAATGGCCGGGATGACCACAGCTCTTCCGATCATCCTGTCAGCCGTTGCCGGCTCCCTGGGGATAACCCTGCTCTATCTCTTTCTGGGGCGCTTCCGGGAGTTTCTCACCTATCTCTCCCTGGGGGTGATCGTTCTCCCGTTATTCTTTCTTCTCTTTACCCCCGTAAAGAAGCTGGCATTTCCCAGGATAACGGAGGTGACCTCATCTCAGGTAAAGGGGAACTATCAGCCCCCCATCATCCTGATCGTCTTCGACGAATTCCCCACCACCTCCCTACTCAACAGCGAGGGGAACATCGACGGCCTACGCTATCCCCATTTTGCCGCCCTGGCCCGTGAAGCCACCTGGTTCCGGCAGTATACCAGCATATCCGATTCCACTGTCGCCGCCGTACCGGCGATCCTGACGGGGAAATACCCCGATCTCCCCCGTTTCCGCCACGTGCTCCCCCTTCTGGCAGATAACAAGGAAAACCTCTTCACATGGCTCAACGGGACCTATACCGTCAAGGCCAGCGAGACCCTGACGCGTCTGGCACCGCCGGAATGCCATCTCAACCTTTCTCCGGACATACCCCGGAGGGAGCGGATGAAGCTGATACTCAGGGACATCGCCTATCTCTACCTCAACATCGTGGCTCCGCCGGATCTGGCGGCCCACCTTCCTTCGGTCTCGGACACCTGGTCCGGTTTCGGTTCCGTCAAACAACCCCTCCCGGAGACCGGCGCCGCCACCTTCAAGTACTGGCAGAAATACTGGAAGACCCGGGTCACGGACAATCACTCCCTGAGATTCCGCCGGTTCATCCGTTCCATATTCCCCTCGGATAAACCGACCTTCTATTTCATGCACATCCTCCTGCCCCATTATCCCTGGCGCTACGCTCCCTCGGGCCGCGTCTATACCCTGGCCAATGACGGCTTCCGGGGACTGGAGAAGTCTTCGAACCGATGGACCGGATCCAAATATGCCGTCTCCCACACGCATCTCCGGCATCTGATGCAGGTGGGCTTTGCGGACAAAATGGTAGGCCGCCTGGCGGAGCATTTGAAGAAGGCCGGGGTCTTCGATTCCTCCCTGATCATCATCACCGCCGATCACGGCGTCAGTTTCCGCAAGAACGTTCACAAACGCTCCTTCTCCCGGGAAAATATGGCTGACATCATCTATGTGCCCCTCCTTATCAAGAAACCCTTTCAGAAGAGCGGCCTCACCACGGACATCCCGGTGCAGTCGGTGGATATCGTCCCCACCATTGCCGCCGCAACGGGCCTGACCCTTCCCTGGAAGAGCAAGGGCTATGACGCCTTCGGCCCCGATGAGGGACGCCGGAAAAAGATCACCGTCTTTACCTTTTACGGAACCCCCCGCTCCGAGGATTACAAACCCCTGACCCTTCCGGAACTGCTGGAATCCGTCAAGCTCCGCGCCGAACGCTTCGGAACCGGAAAGGATTTCGAAAGCGACCGCAGGATCGGTCCCCACGACGACCTGATAGGCAAGGCGATAAAGGATTTCAGGATAGCGGAAAATGATGAGTTCCCCCTGCAACTGGACCAGGAACAGCTCCTGACAGCGGTGGACTGGAGATCGGGCTTTCTGCCCTGTCTCGTCAGCGGGCGTATGGACAACAGCCGCAAGGGAAAACGGCCCGGTGATCTGATCATATCAGTAAACGGGATCATACAGGGCAGCGCCGTTGGGGACAGAGCGTCTTCGGGTAAAACCGAATTCTACCTCCTGCTTCCCGAGAACTGCTTCCGTCAGGGGTTCAATAACGTGGAAGTCTTCTCGGTTCAGAAGAAGAAGGGGGATATGACTCTCATACCCTGCAAAAAGCAGATCCCGAAGGCTGTCGGGAAGCCCAAACCGGACTGATCCTTTCTACAGCCGTATGTCCTCCCGCTCGGGGATGTCCTCTTCCGTAAGAGCACACAGAATCTCGTCGGTAAGGGGCGTCAGGGAGGCGATCCTGTTGGCCTGCCTCTCCACTATCTTTTCGAAGAGATTGCGCACCAGGCGACCGTTGCCGAAGGTGCGGTCCCGGTCCGCGTGATAGGCTTCGATCAGGTGCAGGAGTTTGTCCCGCGCCTCGGGCTTCACCTGGAAGGCGGCGTTTTTGCAGAAGATATCGAAGATCTGTATCATCTCCTCCGGCGTAAAATGCTCGAAGTAGAAATACCGGCTGAAGCGGGACTTGAGGCCGGGATTGGATTGAATAAACCGCTTCATCTCATCCGGATAACCCGCCACGATGACCACCAGACGGTCCCGGTAATCCTCCATGCGCTTGAGCATGGTGTCGATGGCCTCCTGTCCGAAATCCTTGCCGCCGTTTTCCCCCGGTGCCAGGGTATAGGCCTCGTCGATGAAGAGCACGCCGTCCAGCGCCTTCTGAATTACCTCGTCCACCCTTATAGCCGTCTGGCCTACATAGCCCGCCACGAGGCCGGCCCGGTCGGTCTCCACCAGGTGTCCCTTGCTCAGAAGGCCCAGGCATTTGTAGACCTTCCCCAGAAGGCGGGCGATGGTGGTCTTGCCGGTGCCGGGAGGACCGTAGAAGACGGCATGGAGGGAAAGGGGCGTTATGGGAAGATTCCGCTCCCGCCGCTCCTTCTGCACTTTGATGAGATTGATGAAGGTGCGTATCTCCTCCTTGATGTTCTTCATGCCGATGAGCTCGTCGATTTTGGCCATCACCTCTTCCAGGGTCTCTTCCTTCTCTTTGCCCTCCTCCCCCTTCGCCTCCCCGGCTTTCTCGGGACTCAGGCGGTAGATGAGGGAATGGATCTCCCGCAGCCTCTCCTCTTCCTCCGGGCTCAGGGTACCGTCGGCCTTCATCAGGCACTGGCAGTAGAGATAGGAAAGGGACGCCAGCCGGTCGAAGAGCCCCGTTCCCCCCGCCTTGTCCTTCTCCCGGGCGGCTCGCAGCGAGGCCAGTCCGTCGGCATCCGCCTTGACCCGGCCGGATTTCATGCAGGGGGCAATTTGGTCCCAGAGATCCATGATCTCCTGCCGGAGATGAAGGGGAAAGGAATCGAAGGAAAAGATCTCCGCGAGTTTCTTTTCCGCGGCTGCCTGCAGTTCGGGATACAGGGGCAGGAGCACCAGGGTCATGAAGAGGAGCTCCTCCCCGGAGAGGGAGGCATCCCCCATGCTGCAGAGGGAAGAGAGTATTACGAAATCATTGAAGACCATCTCGCGGGAGGACGGGAGGTCCCCGGAACCCTCCATCTCCCGGAGCGCAGCGTTAATTTTTTTAGCTTCGGTAAACAGGAAGTTGAGGCCCGTAATCTCGTTGATCAGCTTATCGGTTTTATCGCCGTCCTTCCCCTTGACCGGGGGCACGGCCCCCTCCAGGCGGGAGAGCTGGTCCAGGAAGCGTTCGGTGATTTTTTCGAGCTCCGCAGTCTTCTCTCCGGAGGTATCCGGGGCCCGATGCCCCGTCTTTACCTCCAGTTTCTCCAGGAAGCGGCGGACCGCCGCCTCGTTGGCAAAGGACTTGAAGGAGAGGGCATCGGACTCCCCCTGCACCGTGATGCGCACCGAAGCAAAACCCCGCTCGTAACCCATGGAGCGGACGGCGGGAAAAGGCATTTCCCGCAGACCGCCCCGGCTGTCGCTGGAAACGAAAAGCAGCTTGCTGCTCGTCAGCAGCAGTATCCCCTGGGTACCCATCTCTGAATCCGCAGATTTCTTCTCCTCGTAGAGCCCTTCGAGCAGTTCCTCCACTCCTTCCTCTTTTTCCAGGGCATCCTTCATGCGGCCTAGAAGGAGCTTCTTGTTGGAAACCAGAGGCCAGTTCTGGAGGGACTTGACCTTTTCTTCGATATCCCTTTGGCTTGGCATCGTGCGTTCTCCGTCGTGACTGTCGATGATGAGGCAGGGGAAACAGAAGGCGCGTAGCCGGACGGTTTTCCTTAACCTCAGATCGGAAGAGCACACGTCTGAACTCCAGTCACGAGTGGATATCTCG
>CALCJG010000123.1 GCA_937967705.1 uncultured Spirochaetia bacterium | reverse complement strand
CATCATCGTCATGCCCGGGCACCGGGATGATTTCACCCTTGAATTTCCCTGCCTTCCGGGCCTCGGCGGCCTTCTTGTTGGACCAGATGGCCATGTTGTCCATGTCCTCCCGGGATATGTTCCACTGCTCCGCCACCTTCTCGGCGGTCATCCCCATCAGCAGATCGGGGCCGTTGTAATACTTGAGCAGACGCGGCGGAAAATCCATGTTGGAACCCATGGGCACTTTTTCCATGTCCTCCACACCGGCGGCGATCATGACCTCCGCCTCCCCGGTCATGATGGCCCGGGCGGCATGCATGATGGCCGACATACCCGAGGGACACTGGTTGGTCAGCGTGTTGGTGGGAACGCTGTCGGGAAGTCCGTTGGCCAGCCAGCCCAAACGACCGATATCGTTCTGCATCCCGGAGGGATTGGCCGATCCCACGAAAACGGCATCCACATCCTCGGGTTTAACCTTCGGGTTCCTCTCGAAAAGCCCCCGGTAGGCGTGGCCGAGCAGTTCGTCGGGCCGCAGTTTCCTGAACCACCCTTTGTCCCTGTGAGCCCTCCCGTTGGGGGTTCTGACTCCGTCAATAAATACACATTCCTGCATGATTTTTTACCTCGTAATATTAAATATTTCGCTGCTTATTTGATTTCCTTTTCTTCATCGGGCAGACGACGAAGCGCCTTCGAGACCGAGGGCCATACGGCGCAGCTCTTTCTTGTCTACTTTCTGAATGGCGGTAAGGGGCATCTCATCGATAAAATGCACCCGGCGGGGCAGTGCGTATTTGGCCACCTTCTCCTCCATGAACGACAGGATGCCCTTGTCGTCCACCTGGCCCTTCTGCTCCTCACGCACTTTGAGGAAGACGATGACCCGCTCGCTGCCCTCCCTGTCCGGATCCGGAACGCCCACAGCGGCGGCCTGCTCTACGGCGGGATGAGTGTGCAGGAGATCGTCGAGTTCCCGCGAGTAGACCTTGTAACCCGACACATTGATCATGTCCTTGGTACGGTCTACGATGTAAAAGTACCCCCGCTCGTCCACACGGACGATATCGCTGGTCCTCACGTAACCCTCCTCGTCCAGACCGCTCCCGGCCTCGGGCCAGTAACCCAGCATGCGCTGAGGCCCCCTGAGGCAGAGTTCCCCCGTTTTCCCGTTGCTCAACTCCTGCCAGGAGAGGGCTCTTCCCGACTCCACGTCCAGGATCTTGATCTCCGTGTCGGGAAAGGGGATGCCGATGGTGCCTCTCTTCTCGCTCCTGGACCTGCGGGAGTTAATGCTGGAAGACACAAGCCGGCGGGTAAGACTGTTAAACATGGCTCCCGTCCTCCGGTGCCCCAGAAACTGCAGAAAGCGGTTTGTCCCCCGGGTGATTCCGGGGATGCGCAGGAATTGTGCGATACCTCCTGCAACCCTCCTGCCGCCGAAGAGACGGAGCAGCAGAGTGGTGTTGAGATGGGACGTGGGCGACATCTCCGAAAGCCCGTATCCCTCCATGATCCCCCCGCCGGACTTCGTCTCGAATTCCTTCTGAATACTGGGGGGCAGCGGTGCGGAACCGGATATCCCCAGGATACCGGAACCCCCGGCGCTATCCTTGGCGATGTTGAGAAACTGCGTGGGAACCCCGATCTGAATCACGGGCTTGTGCCGGGCAATCATGGCGGCCATGCTCGCGGTGTCCCGCGGTTCCGGGATCAGGATCTGATTGACGCCCATCAGCGTCATCGTGTGCATGATGACATGCCCGTAGGAGTGAAAGAAGGGAAGCCCCAGGAGGACGGAGATGGCCCCCGACATCAGCTTGCCCGCCTGCCCGAAGGCATTGAGGTTCTGTATGGCGTTGGCGTAGATGTTTCTGTGAGTGAGCATGCACCCTTTCGGGAGCCCCGTCGTTCCTCCTGTGAAGAGTAGCGTCTCCACCTCCTTCTCGACATCGTGCGCCATCTCCGGCGCCCGCATTTGGACCCCCTTAATGAGATCGCTCATCCAGCATCCCTCCCGGAAAAAGGCGGTGTCCTCACCCCCCTCCAGGTGGATATATCGGGTGGCGTAATCCTCCAGCTTCGTAAAGATGAGATGATCGATCCCCACCTTCTTCTTTAGCTGCAGGGCCCGGTCCGCAAAAGAGGCCAGGCAGATGAGAGCCCGGGGAGCACCCTCCTTCAGTTTGTGCTCCAGAACCGACTCCGGCTCCAGGGAACTGCTGGGTATGTGCACCATCCCCGCCCGGGAAATGGCGAAGTCCGCCATGACGAACTGAATGGACGTAGGAAGGATCGTGGCAATACGATCCCCTCTCTGAAGTCCCAACTCCCAGAAGGCACCCGCCAGGCGTTCAGCCTTCCGCAGCATCTTGGGATAGGTCATGAGGTATTCGTACTGAATATAGCCGTTTTTCGGATACCGCCGCGCGGCAATCTCCAGCATTTCAAAGACGGGTTTCTCGGGATAGGGGGCGAAGGTACGGGGGATTCCATAGAGCCTGTATTCATCCCACCAGGGCAGCTTTTCCTGTTCCATGATTCATCTCCCACGCATAATATACTGACATGTCAGCCTGATTCATTCCGCGAAATATCCCCGGCACGCTTTACAGGACGGGACGACGGAGCGGCCGGGTTATCGCGGGGAAGGCATCAGGTAAAGAGGGGCTGGGTAGCCATGGCGAAGGCCATGTCGCCCTCGATTTTCATGGCGCCGGACATGAAGAGATTGACCGGGTTCGTTTCCCGTTTCATGAGGGCGGAGGTGTCCGCAGCGCTCATGCGAAAAAGGGAGCGGGGCTGCTCGGCGTTGTTGAGTACGGCCTCCAGTTTGAAGACATGGCCGTCATCCGCGGCAATCTCGGCCACGAAGCTTCCCTTGAGGCTGTTGAGGGCGTTGTACTTGGCCCGGTTGAGATCGTTCTGTATCCCCAGGATCATGTCTAGGTTTCCGGTCTGAATCATCTTCTCGAGATCGCTGTTGGATACTTTCAGTCTCAGCATCGGGTTACCCATATCCCCTTCCTGGCACTCGATGGCGCTGCCGTCCTTGACGGTGTAGTTGTAGCTGACGCCTTCCACGTTTACCACCATGGTGATGGTCGTTCCGGCGAGTTCGGCCGCGGCGCTGTTCTGCGACAGCATCTCCCCGGCAATCTTCGGCATCGTTACCGAAAGAAGGTCTTTTACGCTGGTATCAGCAGGCACGTTGGGTATAGCAGGCATGTTTGTTCTCCTTACTTGATTTATTACAACGAACTGACATGTCAGTCTATTTATATCAGTCGTTTTGTCAACCCTTTTTTTATCATGAGTTCTATTGCCCCTGACCACATATCATGTATTTCCGCGCACTATTATCCGGCAAAAACCGATTGACAATGATTTAAACTTTTATTCTAATCTCATAATCTTTAGAGCAGGCGACAATGAAGATACTACGAACAATAACAACCTTTGTAATTTTTATTTCCATCCTCTATGGCTGCGAGGATGATTACTGGGACACTCTCAGGAAAAGAACCTTCGAATTCTCAGCTGACCAGAACTACAGAACCGTTCGAAAGGAGGAAATTCCTGTCATTGTCGAAAATTTTCTGGTACAGGGCCCCCGTCTGAAGAAAAAGGTTCTCTTTGTCTTCTATCCCAACAAGGCGGTAATTGTCGCCGAACCGAATAAGCCATGGGTTCATGGAAAATGGAACATCACAAAAGAAAAGCACCTCCACCTGAAAGCGGGGAAGCTCAACGAAGAGTTTCTGATCACCCGAATAAAAAAGAGAATAGGCATCGCAGAACATGGGGAATTTGCTTATCTGGTCATCCAGTTGGATAAGCCCATTCGTTGGGGAAAATACAACGACGACAAATTAACGGTCTGGATATACAAATCGAAGGGAGAGGATGCCTTCATCACTCTTTTAAGCGAAAAGGAGGAGGCACCCCAATGAACATCTACTACATCCGCAATTCAAGATAGAGAAATGCAAATGAAAAAATTTCCATGTATGATCTTGCCAGTTATCCTTGCATTCATCGGTTGCTCCAGTTCTCGGGAAACAAAACCCCTTGGCTCTTCACTCTGCGCTCTCTCCGGACCCATCGGCAAATTCCGCGCAGTATTACCCGCAGACATTCCCCATATAAAGAACCTCTTCCTGCCGACTAAGGACGGAGGATGGCGAATCATGAATCGGGGAAGGCATATGGGCACACTCTATTTTCTTAAAGACGGTCGCATAAGCCTGATTTATTCCAGAGCGATACTTGAGAGATATCCCGACGGTGATTTGGAAGCCGGTGAAATAGCTCAATGGACCATAGAAGGATATAATCTGAAGATACAGGGGGGAAGTCTGGAAGGTATATACCGTTTCACTCATCTGAATAAATCCATAGCAGCAACTGAAGATCCCCGTTTCGGTTATACTTTTAGACTGAACAGGCCTTTGAAAAACCGCTACCTGACCGGGGACACCATTGAAAAAACCTTTCTCATGACACCTTACGAGACACCCAAAGTAATCATGAAATAACCATTTCCGCATATCAGTAATCATGTCATAGAAAGGACCCCTCCCGCCTGGATTCCAGGCGGTTTGCCCAAAGCGACTAATTTATCGGTTGACATATGAAACCGTCCTTATCTGATTAACCCATCTTCATGCGGATGCGTTGAACCGCAGATTACTCCCGGGGGAGCCGGACCATCAGATCAGGGAACCCATGAACGCCGAAGAACGCAAAAAACACATCCTCCACTGCGCCAAGAGGCTCTTCTCGCGCCACGGCTACTACCAGACTCAGATAGCCGACATCATACAGGAAGCCAAGATCGCGCGGGGGACCGTATACCAGTATTTCAAAAACAAGGACGATCTCTTCATCACCCTCATCGACGAATTCTATAAAAGCTGGGAAAAATTCATATCCCTGCCGGAGGGAGCCATCAACGCCAACAGCATCAGCGCCGTGGGCTATTTCCGTCACCGCATACAGCGCACCCTGCTCTTCTTCGAGAGTGACAACGAAATGTGCAACATCGTTCTCAGGATGGCCATCGGCATACAGAGCGAATTCGATTCCCTGATCAAGAAGTTCGAGAGAAAGATCATCAACTTCATTTCCGACGACCTCCGCCTGGGCCAGCAGTTCAAGAACATCAGCGAGGACCTGGACGTGGAACTGGCGGCCAATGTGCTGGCCGGTGCGCTCTTCCGCATCGCCTACCAGTACTTCGTGGTGCTGAAAAGCCGCAAGGAGGCCCACGACATCGACCGGCTGACGGAAAAACTGATCGCTCTCCTTGCTCCGGGACTCTTCCTTCCGCAGCCTGAGAACCGGTAGCATCCGGACGAAGCGGATAAAAAAATCCTGCAGGCAGAGAAAATCTGCTTGATTTTATTGGCTCCATAAATAGACTGACATGTCAGTTCGCTATTATTTGACCATTGGTCAGGAGGTCGGTATGATTTGCTTTTCCTTATCAGAAGAACAGACCGTCATGAAGGAAACGGCGGCCAAACTAATCCAGAACTGCATCAGGGACAACGCCCATGAGATGGACGAAAAGGGCCATATCCCGGCGGAGTATCTCACCAAATTTTACGAGCTGGGCACCGTCCCCTCGATGATACCGGAAGAATACGGCGGTTACGGCATGGGGCATTCCCCGGTCATGAACTCCATTATCCTCGAGGAACTGGCTTTCGGCGACATGGGTTTTGCCATCGCATCCACCCTTCCCGCTCTCTTCGTCCTGCCCGTTCTGGAGATGGGAACGGATCAGCAGAAGGAACGCCTCCTTCCGCTCTTCGCCCAGAACCCTCAGGAGTGCGGCACCCTGGGCCTCAACGAACCCCGCTTTCGCTACGACCCCATGGAGCTGCAAAGCAGCGCCGTTCGGAAGAACGGGTCCTATGTTCTTAACGGCGAAAAATGTTTCGTTCCCATGGCGCAGAGCGCCAAACATTTCCTCATAGCCGCCGCCGAAGAGGGCAAAAACGGCCTCTATATCGTTGATCGTGAGAACCCGGGGCTCTCCGTGGACGAGCGGGAGAAGAACCTGGGGTTGGGCACCCTGGAAAACTACCGGGTACGCCTGGAGAACTGCGAAATTCCCGCGGAGGACAAACTGGGAGGAGAGGCGGGATGCGATTTCGGCCGTCTTCTTCAGTACACTCGAACCGCCCTGGCCGCCATCGGCACCGGCGTGGCCCGGGCCTCCTACGAATATGCCCGCAACTACGCCCGGGAGCGCATTCAGTTCGGGGAACCCATAGCCAGCCGCCAATCCATAAGCTTCATGATCGCTGAGATGGCCTACGAGGTGGACGCCATGAGGCTGATGACCTGGAAGTCCGCATCCGCCCTGGAGGCGGGAAAGGATGCCAAACGGGATTCCTACCTCGCCAAGATCTATGCTGGGGAGATGGCCATGAAGATCACCGACTACGGGGTACAGGTACTCGGCGGCCACGGCTACATCCGCGAACACCCCGTTGAGCGCTATTACCGCAACGGAAGGGGCATCGCCATTCTGGAGGGGATGGCCGCCGTTTAAAGACGGTGCCCCCCATCGTAAACATCAACGAAAGAGAGGAAACCATCATGATAAACCTTGAAACACCGGAGTACCTGGCCAACCTCAGGTCCAGCATGAACAATTTGGCCAAGGGCGTCCTCAGACCCGTGGCGCGCAAGTACGACGAGGCAGAGCACGAATACCCCAAAGAGCTGGACCTCTTCCGGGGCATGCAGATCATGGGACGCCCCAAGAAGAAAAAAGAAGGCGCCGCAAACGACAGCGGCAATGGCAAACCCAAGAAGGGGATCAATCTCTCCACAGTGGCCACAATCGAGGAGATGTGCTGGGGCGACGCGGGCCTTCTGCTCTCCATCCCCAACGCCGGCCTGGGAAACGCTGCCATCGCGGCGGTGGCCACTGATGAACAGCTGGAGCGTTTCGGGGGAAAATGGGCGGCCATGGCCATCACCGAGCCGGGCTCCGGTTCCGATTCCGGATCCATCACAACGACCGCCGTTCTGGACGGAGACGAGTGGGTCCTCAATGGCGAAAAGATCTTCGTGACCTGCGCCGACCGCTGCGATGCGGTGGTGGTCTGGGCCACGGTGGACAGGAAGGCCGGCAAGTCCGGCATAAAATCCTTCATCGTGGAAAAGGGGACGCCCGGTTTCCGCCTGGAACATCTGGAGCACAAGCTGGGCATCCGGGCATCCGACACTGGCACCTTCGTGCTTGACAACTGCCGCATTCCGAAGAATAATATCCTCGGAAGCGCGGAGGTAAAACAGGACACCGAAGGCTTCAAGGGCGTAATGAAGACCTTCGACAACACCCGTCCCATGGTGGCCTCCATGGCCACCGGGATAGCCCGGGCCGCCCTGGATTTTCTCCGCGAAAAAATGGAAGAGAGCGGAATACCCCTTGACTACGAAAAGAATCCCGAAAACGCCAGCGCCCTGCAGAAGGAATTCCACATGATGGAAGCCCAGCTGGAAGCCATGCGCCTGCTCGTATGGCGCGCCGCCTGGATGGCGGACAACGAGGAGTTCAACAACGTGGAGGCCTCGATGGCCAAGGCCAAGGCGGGACGCTGCGGCACCCTGATCACCCAGAAATGCTGCGAGCTCCTGGGACCCCTCGGTTTTTCCAGGAAAGAACTGGCGGAGAAATGGATGCGGGACAGCAAGATCATGGACATCTTCGAGGGGACGGGGCAGATACAGCATCTGATCATAGCCCGGAACGTCCTGGAGATGTCCAGCAAGGAGCTTAAATGAGGCCGAACACCTCGAACCGGAAACGCACACAGTCATTCAATCTTATACTATTATTAAGGAGCAAAGCATGAAAATCGACGACATCAAAAAAATCGCCGTCATAGGTTCCGGCGCCATGGGACACGGCATAGCCCAGGTATTCGCCCAGGCGGGATTCCCGGTATCCATGAAGGACATCAAGCAGGAGTTTCTGGACAGCGCCATGGCCAAGGTGAAGGACAGCCTGCAGTTTCTGGTGGGCAAGGGCAAGATGAGCCAGGAAGAGATGGACAGCACCATGAAAAACCTCACCACCACCACCGACACCGCCGAGGCCGTGAAGGGCGCCCAGATCATCATCGAGGCGGTCCCGGAAATCATGGACCTCAAGAAGAAGGTATTCAAAGAGCTCTCGGACCTCGCCTCCCCCGAAGCGATCCTGGCCACCAACACCTCCACCATGAGCGTGAGCGAGATAGGCAGCGTGGTTTCCAATCCCGGGCGTTTCGTCGGGATGCACTTCTTCAATCCGGTTAACCGCATGAAACTCGTAGAGATCATCTACGGCAACAAGACCTCCGACGAAGCGGCGGACCTCCTCAGCGCGGCCTCGGAGAAGTGCGGCAAGATACCGGTCAAGGTGCTCAAAGACCGGCCCGGCTTCATCGTCAACCGTATCAGCGCACCCAACCAGGCCCTGCTGTCGGCCATCCTCGACGAGGGAAAGATGAAACCCGACGAGTTGGACAGCATCATGAAGAAGATGAGATCGGAAGAGCGTCGTGTAGGGAAAGAGTGTAGATCTCGGTGGTC
>CALCJG010000122.1 GCA_937967705.1 uncultured Spirochaetia bacterium | reverse complement strand
AGGTGGAACAGTCCGGCTTGGGGCAGGCGGAAAAACAGCGCCTGACCAGGGCGTTGAAGGCTGAGGAGGCCCGGAAGGTTGCCGAGCAGCAGAAGGCCTACGACGCGCGGCTGAAGGACAAGAAGCAGGAGGCCGAGGAGGCCCGGCTGCGCCTGGAGGCCTACCGGCGGAAGATGGCGCTGGAAAAGGCCGATTACGACCGGAGCATGAGCCGCAATCTGTGGGCCCAGAAAAAGGACGCGGACGATCAGGAGAAGATCCATCAGGCCAAGCTGGATGAGCAGAGAAACGCGTTCCTGACCGCGCTGAAGAAGTACGAGGGGGACCTGAAGATCCTCCGGGAGAGCACGAAAAGGGAGATGGACAAGAGCGCCGACCTGGACAACCTCCTGAAGCTCTACCGCCAGGCGCTGGTCTATTACGCCAAGTCGCGGGGGGAGCACGGCTACGTGATCGATCCCGGGAGAAAGGGGGAAATCCTGGTGGACGTGAATCCCTACATCACCCTGAAGAAGGGCGACCGGGCCTACGTGCTGAACAAGGACAACAGGGTGGTGGCCATCGCCTCCCTGAGGCCGGCGGGTCGCTACACCTGGGCCAAGATAGTAAAACGCATGAGCGACGAGGCGATTCAGCCCTTCGATAAAATACTCCTGAGGAAAAACTAAACGGTATGGGCAAGCGGATCATTAAACCCCTGTTATTCATCCTGATGTTTACGAGCCTCCTGCAGGCCGCCGAATGGGAGGAACACGGCGTAAAGGTCCTCAAAACCGAACCCTCCCTCAAGGAGGGGGTCCTCAAGCGCACACTGCAGGACGAGAAGGGAAAGACCTTCGAGGTGCATCACCCCGATTTTCCCGAAAAGCCCCGGCGGGAGCGGACCCTGGCGCTGAAGGACCTCTTCTTCGGATGGAAACACATCTCCGTCCGCGACCTGGAGTTCTATTACGACCGGGACCACATCTACGCCAACATGCATACCAAAAAAATATTCTGGCAGGGAGAGAACCTGCGGCCCTATCTCCCGGCGGGCCTGGCCTTTCAGGACGCCTCCGACGGGCTCTACTTCCGTTTCCGCATCGTGGTAAAGGACACCTCCTACAAGCTGGACGGAAAGTACACCGACGAGGAGACGCTGCTGCGGGAGATCTACAGCTTCATCAGGGCCGTGGAGGAAGGGAAGATGAGCGACACGGAGCTCATCAAATACCGCTTTGACGACAACCGGGTGATCGTTCCCAAGAAGGAGCCCATTAAACCGCGCTGGGCACTCAGCGGCGGGCTCAACTATCTCCTCCCCACCGGAGCCTTCGGCAAGGCCTTCGGGAGCGGCTACGGCGGCCTGGTGACGGTTGCCCTCAACAACACCGGCGTCTCCCTCAACGACAAGACCCTTTTTCATCTGGATTTTTCCCTCTCCACCGGTTTCTGGTGGTTCAACAGGAAGTCCCAGGACGACAACGGGTCCGTAACCGGCGACGTGGACTGCGCCTACATGGTCCCGCTGATCTTTAACGTCCGGTATCCCATTCCGGTTTACCGCGGTCTCTTCGCGGCCCCCTCCCTGGGGGTGGGGTACAATTACAACAGCCTGGGATATCACCGGAACACCCCGGAAAACACCACCGTCAGCACCAAGGTGAACAAATGGGCCCCCTCCGTTTCCGCGGGGGTGCAGCTGGACCTGCCGGTGTACAAGGACAAGGTGATTCTCCTGGGGGGCGCGGATTACTTCGTTCTTCTGGAACGGGAGATGAACTGCACCACCTTCGTCTTTTCCCTGGGCGCGGGCTACCTGTTTTAACGGCGCAGGGGTGATGATGACGGCCCGAGAGACCTCGGGTCCTTCCCTCATCCCCTTAAAAAAAAATGGTTCCCGGACCCACCGTTCATTCCACGCCTATTGACTTTTGCAATTCACGGTATAAACGGCATAAATTGAGGGTAACACAGAGAAAATCCGGAAAACGGATTCGTCAGGAAAGGGGCCTGCGGACAGAAACCGGGCCCTTTATAAACGGAATGGAGAAAGGCTCATGAGGGGAAATTGCAGAAGGAAAGGAAAAGGGTGTTTCCCCCTTCTCTCGCGCTGTCTGGGTATTGCCGCGCTCCTGTTCGCGGCGGCGGCCCTCTTCGGCTGCAACACCTCGGTATACGACGGGCTCTACGATCCCCAGGAGCCCCGCCTGGTGACCTTCGACTCCCAGGGGGGCAGTCCCGCAGGCGTGCAGACGGTAGAGTACGACGCAGCGGTTTCCGCCCCGGAGGACCCGGTGCTGACTGGTTTTACCTTTGCTGGCTGGTTCAAGGAGCCCTCCTGCCTCAACCCCTGGCTCTTCGGCAGCGAAAAGGTCAAGTTCAACATCACCCTCTACGCCAAATGGACCATAAATCAGTACTCTGTAATTTTCGACGCCCAGGGGGGCGCGCCGGTTCCCCCCTTCCAGACGGTGGACTACAACAACCTCGCCTCGGTACCGGCGGACCCGGCCCTGACCGGCTTCACCTTTGCCGGCTGGTACCGGGAAAGCGCCTGCGTCACCCCGTGGCTTTTCGGGAGCGACACGGTCACGGCGGACATGACTCTGTATGCCCTGTGGACCATCAACCAGTACACGGTGGCCTTCGACCCGCAGGGAGGGAGCGCGGTGGGCTCGCAGCTGGTGAACTACAACGCCTACGCAACCGATCCCGGCGCGCCGGCGCGCACCGGCTACACCTTTGGCGGCTGGTACCATGAGTCGGGATGCAGCTCCCCCTGGGATTTCGGGAACGATCCCATTTTAGGTAATACGACCATATTCGCGAAATGGACGCCGAACTCGCACACGGTCACCTTCGACTCTCAAGGCGGCAGCGCCGTCGCTCCGGAAATCGTGAATTACGGCGCCCTCGTGCCGATGCCGACTCCTCCCACGCGGCTCGGCGAAACATTCGGCGGCTGGTACCGGGAAATCGCCTGTACGACCTCATGGAACTTCGGGAGCGACACGGTAGCGGGGGACATGACCCTGTACGCCTCATGGACGCCCAATACCTACACGGTCACCTTCGACGCGCAAGGCGGGAACCCGCCATCCTTCGCGAGCAAAACGGTAACCTACGGTTCGGCCTACGGGGCCCTGGCCGCCGACACCCGCGCCGGCTATGTGTTTTACGGCTGGTGGACGGGCGCCGGGGGCACCGGAACGCAAATAACCTCGGCAACCACTGTAACAACAGCTTCGGACCATACACTGTACGCATACTGGACAATTCCATTTATAACCGTATGGAAAACGGACAATACCGGAACGGTGGTTTCCGGGTCCAATCAGGTGAAACTGCCCCTGGCGTCCACGGGCACCTATGATTTTATCGTGGATTGGGGAGATGGGACCACCAACATCATAACAGCGTACAATCAGCCGGAGGCGACCCACACCTATGCGAGCGCTGGGACCTATACCATCACCTTGACCGGGCGGATCGATGGTTTCGGGTTCGCAAGTTTCGGTGAGGACAGTTCAAAACTTATCGATGTACAGCAATGGGGTACGGTGCGTCTGCACAACAACGGATGGCAGTTTGGCCGGTGTAATAAACTCGCTGCCTTCACGGCAACCGACAGTCCCGATTTAAGCGGTGTGACTAATATGGGTTCCATGTTCAACGGTGCCTCTGCCTTTAATCAGGATATCTCCTCATGGAATACGGCTAATGTGACCACTATGGGGGGTATGTTCTACAATGCCTCTGCCTTTAATCAGGATATTTCCTCATGGAATACGGCTAATGTGACCACTATGGCTTCCATGTTCTACAATGCCTCTGCCTTTAATCAGGATATTTCCTCATGGAATACAGCTAATGTGACCACTATGTATTCCATGTTCTATAATGCCTCTGCCTTTAATCAGAACCTTAACTCCTGGGATGTTTCCCATGTGATCAGCATGAGCAGCATGTTCTGCGGGGCTAGTGCCTTTAACGGGGATATCTCCTCATGGAATACGGCCAATGTGACTGATATGAGTCAGATGTTCAGGAATGCAACTTCCTTTAATGGAAATATTTCCACATGGAATACGGCTAATGTGACCAATATGTTTATGATGTTCTGCTTTGCCTCTGCCTTTAATCAGAACCTTTCCTCATGGAATACGGCTAATGTGACTAAAATGAATAACATGTTCTTTTGCGCAACTTCCTTCAATGGAAATATTTCGACATGGAATACGGCTAATGTGACTGATATGTGGGCTTCCCCCGATTATCCGGACACAGGATTAAGCAACCTTTCGTAATCTAA
>CALCJG010000121.1 GCA_937967705.1 uncultured Spirochaetia bacterium | reverse complement strand
TGCCGGCATCGACGACTCCATGATACTCATCATTCTGTACATGGCCCTGGCGATGGGCGACGCCAACCAGCTCTATATAGCAGGGGACGGCAATACACGTTTTCAGCTGGTCCATACCGATGACGTTGTTGATGCCATGCTGATGGCTTCTAGTAATTCCGTATCCCGGGGCAAGGTTTACAACCTGGGCTCTGACGATGTCCCCACACAGATGGAACAGGTTGTTAAGGTCAAGGAGAAGTCACGGTTGGACTGCCAGATCAAGCATATCTCGCCCTTTTTTACCAAGTTTATGTCGATTTTGCTCAAACCCCTTAACATAAATTATCTCCGGAAAGAACATGTTCTTTTCATCCTTTCCAATTTCGTGCTCGATTGTGACCGGGCCAAGATAGACCTGGGATGGCAGCCGAAGATGAATAACATCGACATTTTTACTGAAGCGATAGACTGGTATAAAAAAGTAAAGCTTTGACAGGCAGGTCTTAAGAAAGGTTCTCACTCATCATCTTTGGTTTTCTTCCCAAAAGGGGCTCTGGCTACTCTCTTGATGAATTCCCAGAGTTTGATCAGAATCAGCATGAGGAACTGTCCCATGCTGCCCTCACCCACATCCATCGTCATGACCATCTGGGCCTTCTTCATCTCCTTCTTGGAGAGGGTTTTACTCTTGAATTCCATTTCATTGAGACGTTTCTTCACTTCCCGGCGGGAAAGTTTCAGTGCCTTTTTGTCGTCGTCGTAACCCTTTACTCCGACAATAATCTGCATCAGGGAGGGTTCGGAAAGCATTCTTCGTCTTACATCAAGAAGCTTTTCGTATGCATTATGGAGCACTGGGTTTTTGTCGTTATCCCCGTAATCCATGAGTAGTTCTATATACTGGCAGAGAAAGTATATCTGTTTGTATATCTTCTGACGCTCATCCAGGGATTTGTTTTCAAAATCCATCCGAACGAACTCGTCCGCCGTCGTCTCGATAAAATCCAGGGTCTCATCGGTCAGTTTGAAGAGATTGGAGGGTTCCAGATCGGGGATTTCCACGAAACGCTGGGACACTTCCCTGAGATCTTTAAACATTCTTTCAGAGTAATCGAGCAGATAACGGTATGCCCTTTTCTCCGTGGGGGTCAGATTGGAATCATCCCGGCTCCCCTTCTTCAGCTTCTTCTGTATCTCCTTGATATTGACGGAAGAGGGGTCAAAATCTATACGGTTGCTGTCCAGGGTCTCCTTCATATCATAAAAATTCGCCTCGGCCAGATCATCGCCGATTTTGAGGACATTCAGCTTGATGTCCCCCAGCCGTTCTTTCAGCTTAAACTTTTCAATTTTACTGATCCCGTCCGTTATAACAAGAATCTCGGAATTGATCATCTCCTTGTCGTAACGGATATCACTGATGGCCTGAAAGATCGCCTCCTGCAGGTTTGTGCTGGTTCCCCCAGTTGTGGTGAAAAGAACATCTTCGATCAGTCGTGCAAAATCTTCCTTCTTTTCGAGCTTGAAAAGCTTTCCGACCGTGGAATCAAAGGGACGGTAGAATATCTTCGCATTGCTGTTGATCTTGCGGCGAAGGAACTCCGCTACAAGGCACTTTGAAAAGAATGAACGCATCTTGAAATCCATGGAGCGTGAACGGTCAAGGAGAAGAAAAAACTTCTGGTCGAAGCGCGTCGCATCCCGTCCCGTTTCATCCCTTGTCGTGGATATGGGCCTGAACTGATCGCTATCGGACTCGTAAAACCGCGTTACCATGAGTGTTCTTGTCATCAGCTTCATGTTGAAGATATCAGATTCCCAGGTCAGTTCACGGGGGAGGGCTTTTTTAAGATCATAAATCGTGCGGTAGTTATCAAGCTCCATATTGTCGCTTAAGGGGGACACCCTGTCCAGACGATTGATGAGGATTGATTCATCCCTGTCCGGCGCCTCGATCTTTTCCTCTTTCGAGATGTCCTCAACGGCACTCAGGGCATCGGAGATTAGTTCCGGAGTGAAGATGACCCGGGCGATTTCGAAGATGATAAGAAAGCGCGGAGGAAGAATGACCTGCAGGTTTTCGAAGAAACCGAGGGATTCCCAGTATTCAAAAAAATCGAGACTTGGCCTTTCCGGCTGAGAATAAGGGCGAATATATTCTGCCACAGTCGTCCATTCCTGAGTTAATTGATATCCCTGTAATCCTTTATAATACCCTCTTTCAGCTCCCGCACTTCCTCCACACTGGGATTGATTTCGGTAATGCTGTTTCTGAGGGTATCGAGGGTGATATCATCATCTTCAACCTTTGTCTTGCTGGGAAATATCTTTTTGAAGAGTCCCTTGAGGCTCTGCAGGAGTCCCTTGGCGTGTTTCAGTTTTTCCTTCTTATCCGGATCCTCCCGGATCTCCTGGAAGATTTTCCTCATATTGAGAAGGAATTCCGCCTGCTGAATGGCACCGGTCGTGTTGAAATGCACCATGGTCTGCTGGTATGTGTCGAGAAAAACATCCTTCTCGGACTTATCCTTGGCCTTGACGGAGACATAGCTGTTGAGGGTACATAGAGTGAGGTACATCTGCTTCACATCCTCCATGTTTACCTCGTACCGGTTGTCGAGTATAGCGGAAGCCCGGAGAAAGTCGGCGAGCTTGGCCTGTTTTCGGGGGCTGATGAAGTAGTTGTACTCGCTTTTACGCATCTCACTCACGAATTTGTTGGTGATGACATTCTTCATAAAATAGATGAAGTCCGGTATCTCCACTTTTATGTTTTTATTCTTGTTTCGGATGATATCGGAGATATGAAGTATCTGCGTGAAGGGCAGCTTCTTCTCAGGGTCGATGGCCTTACCCCTGCTGAAAGCATAGGTATGGTCGATGAGCAGCTGCGTATAGCTGTTGTATTCCTCCGGGATGATGGCCTTGAAGTTAAAACGGTCCAGAACTGCTTCCGTCACCTCGTTCATTCTCATATAGTTTGCCGTGGCAATGGCCGTGTGGACAACCGCATCGATCTGTTCCGAGCCGTTGATGAACTTCCGCTCATTGAGAACGGAGAGGAGAGAACGGAGAACGACATCACTGGCGTCAAAGAACTCATCGAGGAAAACGAGGTTCGCCTCAATGATGGACCCGTGAATGTTATGCCGGATACGCCCTTTCTTGAACTCCTCGATATTGTAAGGACCAAAATAGTTATCCGGAGTCTGATCCTTACTAGCCTGAGACGCAAAGATCCTCACGTTATCGAAGGTATTGAAAATATAGTTGGCCAGGTAGGACTTGGCCATCCCCGTCCGGCTTAACAGCAGCATGTGTTCCTTCGTGAGTATGGCATACATCGCCTGGCTGATAATGTCGTCTCTGCCGATTACATTCTGTGATATCCGGTTCATGTGCCAACGCAGATAATCAACGATGGTCGGGATATCATATTCCTCATCGACAACCTTTTTTGGCAGTTTGGCCACAACCGGTTCCTTGCCGGGTTTCTTTTCCACCTGGTCCGTTACCACATATTTCGGACGGTTATCCTCCGATGGAACGGATGGAAGACCTCCTTCATTTGACAGGGGAGACGGGCCCTGATTTTCCTCATGGGTGGGAACGAAGAAACCATCTTCCTTGAGGGCGCTTTCGATGTTGTTCAGATCGCGAAACTTCTGAAGCTTGGCTTTGTCTTCCATAGAACACCTGCTGTATGGCTTTATTCTTCCGCAATTGGGAGCATGATACGTATCCTCGTACCCTCACCGGGCTTGCTCTTGATGCCCATCAGTCCGCCGAAGTTTTCGATGATGGAATGAGTAACCATCAGCCCCAAACCTGTCGATTTCTGACCCTTGGTCGTAAAGAAGGGCTGGAAAATTCTCTGAACGTTTTCCGGGGGTATTCCTATGCCGGTATCCTCGACGGTAATGTTTACGAATCTGCTCTGTTCCTTCTGGACCACCTGCACGAAGAGGGTCAGCTTTCCCTTTTCCGGCATGGCCTCTTCGGCGTTGGATATCAGGTGTACCAGCACCTGCACCAGTTGATTTTTGATCCCCCGGACCCTGGGGTTTTCTTTTGACAGATCCGTTACGATCTCGTAACCGTTTTCCATCATCCTCTTCAGCATGATTTGTATCGGGTGGCTGTCAATGATTTTATTGACCTCAAAGACCTCCCAGTCTTCCTCGTCTGGTTTTGAGAGGTTAAGCAGCTGATCTGTAATGTTGCGCATGCGGACCAGTTCATCCTTGATGGATTTGACATAGTCAAAAACCGGTGTATTCGCATCAATGTTATTCTCTATGAAATTGAGATCGATGGTCATCAGATTGATGGGAACTTTCAACTCGTATGCCACGCCTGTGGCCAACAGGCCCACTGCGGAAATCTTCTCAGCCCTCTGCATTCTACTGGCAATCTGAGCCTGTTCCGTGATATCCTCCACCATCAAGAGAACGCTTTTTACGTTCTTCTCGCTGTCGAGGATGGGATCCATGCGCCAGTTGAGTGTCAGGAGCCTGTCCCTTGATATGGGCACGTAGCTGGAATTGCGCACTGAAACCCCCTTCCGTGTTGCTATCACCTTGTCGAAGGCTTTGGTAAGGCCTGCTTCGATGAATCCCTCATGCTGAAGCAGATTATATCCGATACGGGATTCGTTGGGCGGATGGCCCATGATTCTCCGAAGCATGGGGTTGTCACTCAGCATGATTCCCGTGGGGTCCATCATGAAAATCCCGATGGGAGCATTCTGGATTATTTCCTCGTTGAGGGTTTTCAGTCGTTTGAGCTCTTCAGCCTGCTCAATCTGTTCCTTGACCTTCTCTTCAAGACGGCGGCTGTTTTCCCGCAGCTTTTTCTCCATCAGATGAATATCAGTAATATTCCTCATTATCCCGAGGAGTCCACGGGATTTACCATCCATGGAATTGATGGGAGTAAAATTTGCGATGAAATAAACGATATTGCCGTTTTTATCCAGAGTTTTCATCTTTTCATTGATGATGGAGGCCCCTTCCGTGAGTACGGCCTTGAAAACCACATTGGCCCTGTCAATCTCGATTGCCGGGAGGAATTCTGCAAAATGTTTGCCTACTGCCTCATTGGAATCCTGCCCAAACATCTCCTTCCAGGAGGAGTTGTGATAGACGAGATTCCCTTTTCTGTCCAGAACGAAAATAATGTCCGAGGCTGTCTCTACAAGATCTCCATAATGAATCTTCAATTCCAGGAAATTGTCCCTACCGCCAATACACTGGGCATGAATATCCTTGAGATAATTGATCAGATCATCCCGAGACATCGACTGAAGTGTTTTTTCATCCATATCTGATGCTCAAATTAAAATTTTTTCCCGTCGGTAAACCGAAGGGTATTGAAGAACCAGACTTCCACGATTAAGCTGGCAATGGTGCCGATAAGGAAGGAGACAGCAAACATGGTTGTATCCATCTGGAAGAGATACAGCCCGCCGAAAGCGAAGACCGCCAGGACTCCCAACCTGACAGGGAATCCCCCCAGGGTGATCATCAAAAGCACCAGTGTATTGGAACGCATCCCCTTCCTAGCGCCAAAAACCCACAGGGCGGAAAAGACAAGATTGAGAATGGTACCCGTCATAAATCCCTTGAATTCCGATAGGTTTCTAAAAAAATAGAACAGAGCGGAAATGCCCAGATTAACGGCTGTTATAATTGCAACAAATATTACTGCTTTTTTTAGATTACTCATCGCGCAACCTGAAAGCAAAGATGGATTTTTACTGCTACCTGCAACAACTACCCTTCTTACTATTGAGAAAAGAGACCGGCATGACGAGACATGAACCTGAATCACAAGAAATTTACTAAATCATATTTCTTCAAGAGAAGGAGGTCAACTAATATTTTTTGACTTTGCGGACTTGGGAAAGCGGCATTTACAGACATCATTCCCGTAAAAAAACCAAAAATTCCGCATCAGCCGGATTGTCTTCTTTTTCATGTATCATGATCAACACTCGGGCCTCATAAGTTTTTTTGTATTCCGCGGATTTTTCACCACCGGATGAATATTTTTCAACGCCATAGGCCCGGGCATTTTTCAAGAGTCCCAGAAACATTTTCCTATTCCCAAGGCGTGAGTAGAAACGGCTCAGCCTCGGGGACTGAAACCATACCCGGGAATGTGTGGAGGGGCTCAGCAGGAGGAAACGCTCCCCCTTCAAGGTAAAATCATCGAACATGCTCACTTCTTTAAATAATGAGGACCGTATACAGCTTTGAACTCTGGCTAATTCACCCGCATCGGTATAGTATTCCGATAATATCTTATCCGCTTTACCGCTCCATCCTCCTCCGGAAACAATAATCAGGATGATAACCGTTAAAAAACCTTTTTTCATGGAAATCACCATTCCCTGCTCTATTTTTCCCTCAATTTATCTACTAAACTGTTATTAAGGGATTAATCAATCAAAATCCCACTTCCCTAGGTTTACCTGCCGGAAATTACAAGCATTGACTGGCATATAAATGTATGAAAATGAAAATATTGTTGACTTTTATCAATTTTTTGTTGATGATAATATCAAAATAAATCCCGCAACCGCCGATGATAGATCAAGTGGAAGCCGACTGAGAAGAAACTCATAAAAGGACCCGGGCATCGATTGAACATGAAAATAGATATTCACAGGGAGGGAAACCTCGTGGTTATGAGCATCAGCGGAAGGCTTGATATTCGCGGAGTACCTCTGCTGGAATCATCCTATCAGAACCTTCTGAAAACAAATCCTTCGATCATTGCATTTCAGTTTAAAAACTGTACTTACATCGACTCGACCGGGATCAACACTCTCATTCGATGCATGAACAGCGCGGAAGGCAAAAACTTGGAATTGGTCATCTACGATCTTCCCGAACCGGTACTGGGGATATTCCGAATCTCCAAGATCGATCAGTATTTTAAAATCATTACAGAGGAAGAGTTTCTCCTCCAGTATGCCAGTCAGTAATCCCCTAAGGGGCTTTTTCCAGGGGTGTGTATTTTTCCAGAAAGGTTTTATTCCCCCACATCTCGAAACAGATGGTCAGCTTGGTGTTATCCCCCTTGCCCTCGATACGGGTAACGATACCGCGGCCGTATTTGGGATGCAATACACTCTCTTTCAAGCGGAATTTTCTGTCCGCCTCCGCCGACGCTCTCTCCTCCTGCTCATCAGCAGTCAGAGTTGAAACGAGGTTTTCAGTTCCCCGGTCCCCCTGATTTAAAGCAGAAGAAGCCCCCCTGGAGGAATACCGTCTTTCGGAAGGTCCGCCGGAATAGCCATATCCGTTAGAGGTGTATTCCAGGGAATCAAGAACGGCACCGCTGATTTCGAAAACGAATCTCGATGGTTCCCGAAAAACGCTCTCGTTGTATCTTCTGCGCACCTCCGCGCTGGTGATAAACAGACGCTCCATGGCCCTGGTCATGCCGACATAACAGAGCCGGCGCTCCTCTTCAACACCCTCTTCAGTATCCGAGGAGTTGAAATGGGGGAAAATATCCTCCTCCATGCCCGTAAGAAAAACCACGGGAAATTCCAGACCCTTGGCGTTATGAACGGTCATAAGGGTCACGAGATTGTTCCCCTCACTCATCCTGGCCTCGGGATCCTCTTCACTGGTCAGAAGGGATATGTCCTGTAAGAACTGGTCCAGACCCACATCGGGGTTTCTCTCCTCATACTCATAGACGCTGTTGATGAACTCATCGATGTTTTCCAGGCGCGATCGGCTCTCCAGGCTGTTTTCCTCCTCAAGGCTCCGGATATAACCGGTTAGCTCAAGCACATCTCCCGTGATGTCTGAAAGCTTTTTTTTGTGAGGTACAAGGGCCAAACCCTCCCGGAGGGTAAGAATGATTTTCTTAAACTCAAGAAGTCCTTTGGGCATTTTTCCTTTCAGGGCTATCTCCCCTTCGATCACCTCCCAGGGAGAAATATCCGCTTCATAAGCGGCATCAAAGATCTTGTCCACTGTGGCCTTGCCGATACCCCGGGGAGGCGTGTTGATCACTCTCTCCAGCGCCACTGAATCGACAGGATTGGCTAAGAACTTCAGAAAGGCCACCGTATCCTTGACCTCTTTGCGGTCATAAAACCGCAATCCCCCCACAACCCGGTAGCCGACATTTTCCCGCCGGAGCACATCCTCAAAAACGCGGGACTGGGCGTTGGTCCGGTAAAATATCGCGAAATCGCGGCTGGAAAAGCCCTCCTGCCGCCTGAGTCTGATCAGGGAGTTGACCACAAATTCAGCTTCGCCATATTCATTGGAAGCCCGGCACCAGACGACCCTCTCTCCCTCCCCCCGGCAGGCCTTGAGGTTCTTTTCCTTACGGCAGCTGTTGTTGCTGATGACGGAGGAGGCCGCTTCGAGTATGGGCGCCGCGGAACGATAATTCTCCTCGAGCACGATGACTCGAGTATCCGAGTAATCCTTTTCAAAATTGAGTATGTTCCTTATATCCGCCCCCCGCCAGGAGTATATCGACTGATCATCGTCTCCCACAACACAGAGATTCTTGCTTTTCGACGCCAGAAGGCTGCCGATGAGATACTGGGCATAATTCGTGTCCTGATACTCATCGATCATGAAATAATGCCATCGCCCCTGCAGGGTCTCGAGCACATCATTGTGATGCCGCAGCAACTCGACGGTTTTTATCAGCAGATCATCGAAATCAAGAGCATTGTTTTTTTCCAGACGGGAATGATACTGTTCATAAATTTCCTGAAAGTTGTAGGCATGCCCCCTGGGCATGAGTGCCGTAATATCCGCCCCATCCAGCATTTCCTGACGGTTTTTTATCTCCGATATTTTGGAAGAGAGAGAGGAAGGGCGGACATGTTTCGGATCGAGGCGCATCTCCAGAAGAATCTCCTTTATAACCGACTCCTGATCCTTCTGATCATAGATGGAATAGGATTTCTGGACACCGATTCGGTCGCCGTATCGCCTGAGCATGTAAACCGCAGCGGAATGGAAGGTTTTTATAAAAACACCTTCTCCCGTCGGGCCGATGAGATCCACGATTCTCTTCCTCATCTCCCCCGCAGCCTTGTTGGTGAAGGTTACCGCAAAAATACCATACGGGGGTACCTGTTTTTCCTTGATGAGATAAGCGATCCGGTGTGTAATAACCCGTGTTTTACCGGAACCAGCCCCGGCAAGGATCAGAAGAGGCCCCTCAGTATGAAGGACCGCCTCCCTCTGATTGTCATTGAGATTCTCCAGTAATCGCATGGACATATCCTGTATTATCTTCTATTGATTTCCTGCAGTGTCTTCCAGACCCCCTGCCAGCGGGTTTATACGGGGCAGGGCGATATTAAGGGGGCGAAACACTCCTGATTCTTACCTGGAGATTTTTCCCTTCCAGGATTCTTTTTCTATTAAACCGACATAATCAATTCTGTCAACGAGAATAACCCCGTAAAAACCAAGGAACCAAAAAGGGCCTCTTCAAAACCAATATCCCTTACAGAGGCCCCTAATCCTATTTTATTAGTCAACCTTCAGAACGCTTTCAATCACCTCAACAAATTTTTGCCTGGGCAGTGCCCCTGCGGCCATTTGAGGCTGCTCCCCTTTGGGAATAAAAAGCAGTGTGGGTATACTCTTAATACCAAAGGCTGCTGACAACTCCTGTTCCTGATCAGTATTGACCTTATAAATGCTTATTTTTCCTTTGTAAGTCTCAGCCAATTCCTCCAATACCGGAGCCACTCTCTTGCAGGGGCCACACCAATCGGCATAAAAATCAACAATCACTGGAAGTTCTCCCTTATAATTCCATTCCTCATTTGTCTCATAATCAAAAATCTTTTTCTTAAAAGTCTCACTGGTTAAGTGTTCCATTTAGCTCACCTCAAATTAAAGTTATTACTAAAATACTAAATAGCCTTCTTTCCGTCAACTTTATTTCTCTCTTTAATTGCATTTCTTTATCAGAATGATTCCGTTCCCCATCCTGATCCGCGACCTTGCCTCCCATATTATCACAGCTCTGGAGTTGAGGTACATATTTCGATAACATATCTAACTCTCAGACTATAATTATACTGAAATACACGGCATATCTCCGTAAAATACAATATTTTCGTAGAATAAATTCATAAAATGTTGACGATAACAACCGGTACTTTGTATATTGGTTATGTATTTGAGTCGCTGCCGTTATTTACAAAACAATGCACAGTGGTTCATGAGACTCATCTCTTTTCCCGGGGATTGACTATGAATACGTCTCTAAAATCGGACCTTTTCATGATCCTCACAAGGGCGCCTGAATTCTGAGGCTCTCTCATCTTATACAAGGAGCATAATTATGAGAACAAAAGAACAGTATATGGACGGTTTACGAAAGATGCGTCGCAACCTCTATTACAACGGATCCAAAATTGACCGCCTGGATGAGTCCCAGAGGGAGGCCCTCGGCATTATGGGACTGACCTTCGACGCCGCCACCGATCCGGAACTGAAGGATCTATGCACTGCTAAATCCCATTTAACCGGCGAAACCATCAACCGTTTCTGTCACATTCATCAGAACACTGAAGACCTCCATAAAAAGCAGAATATGACGCGCTCGCTTTGCCGGAAAGCGGGTTTCTGCATACAGCGCTGTATGGGTATCGATTCCATCAACGCGGTCAACGCAGCCTCCTTTGAGGCGGACAAAGTCAATCCCGGCGCTACGGAGTATCACAAAAATTTCCTAAAATGGCTCAAATACTTCCAGGAAAACGATCTTGTCGGATGCTGTGCCCAGACCGATGTCAAGGGTGAGCGCCTGAAAAGACCCGCTGAGCAGACTGATCCCGATATGTACGTCCGGGTTGTGGAAAAGAAGAGCGACGGTATTGTGGTCAGGGGCTGCAAACTGCACATCTCCGAGGCTTCCATCGCCGATGAGATCATTGTGGTGCCCACCCGGGCCCTCGGACCCGATGAGAAGCAGTATGCCGTTTCCTTCGCCATCCCCGCCGACCACGAGGGAGTCAAGCAGATAGTGCATATACACGCTCTTCGCAGGAGAAATCACATACAGAGAGGATCCAATCTGGGATATACCGATTCCTACATCGTCTTCGATGATGTTTTCGTTCCCTGGGACCGTGTCTTCCTCTGTGGAGAGAACGATCACGGCGGGATGTGCGCCCTGCTCTTTGCACTCTTCCACAGACACAGCTATTCCGGCTGCAAACCCGCCGTGGGGGACGTTCTTCTGGGGCTGGCTTCGCTGGCTGCGAAGCATAACGGTATCAGGAAGACCTCCCATGTGAAGGAAATGCTTGCAGAATTTATAAAGACAACGGAACTGGGCTATGCCGCCGGTTACACGGCATCGGCCATGGGCAAACCCGAGGTCTACGTGCCCGGTTTTGGTTCCGTTCCTTACGGACCCGGAAGCTGCATACCCAACTCCATATACGCCAATGTCGGCCGATGTCTCACCGGCGAAGCGGTTTTTGAGGAGAAGGAGATGCTCTGCAACATCGCCGGCGGATACCCCGCCACCTTCCCCTACGAGAACGATATTGTCTCCGAGGAACTGAAGCCGATCTGGAACAAATACCTCAACCGTAATCCCGAAGCCCCCATCATGGATCAAATCAAATTCTGGCTCTATTTTACAGACTATACCTGCTCCTCCATGTCCGGTGCGATGGATTACGGCAGCTATCATGGAGGCGGTTCCCCCATCATGGAACAGATTGCCATCACGTCACAGTACGACATCAAGTCCAGGGAACAACTGGTGAACTACCTGGCTGGCGTCGAGGAATTGAAACCCGGCCTCTGTACCAAGTTTTAAGGCCCTGGATGGATAAAAAACACAAAAGGATGAGAGGTAATACCATGGAAACCATCAATTTCAGACTCGACGGAAAAATCGCCCTGATTACCGGCGCAAGCCGTGGAATCGGCGAGGCAATTGCCCAGACACTGGCAGAATACGGCGCACTGTGCGTTCTGGTCAGCAGGAAGGCCGAGGCTTTAAAAGACGTGGCTGACAAAATTCAATCCCGGGGCGGCAAGGCTGAGGTGATACCCTGTCATGTAGGGGATCTCGCTCAGATTGAGAATTTGTTCAGTCAGATCAGGGAACGATTCGGC
>CALCJG010000120.1 GCA_937967705.1 uncultured Spirochaetia bacterium | reverse complement strand
GAGATATCCACTCGTGACTGGAGTTCAGACGTGTGCTCTTCCGATCTAACATCCGATGACGCCGGTATGCTCGTCCCGGATGAGGTATTCCAGCAGGTCGGTCTCATGGACATCACACTTATTCCCGATGGAACAGACCTTGCTGATGCCCATCCCCCCCCTCTCCAGGATCATCATCAGAAAACCAGCGGAGAGCATGCCGCTCTGCACTATGAGGGAAACGGGCCCCGGCTGCATCAGGGTCTCCCAGGCATTGGAATACATGAAGGAAAAGACATGGCGTGAATGGCCGTCCAGAAGCCCCATGCAGTTGGGCCCCCAGAGGCGTATCCCATGAGACTGCGCCGCTTGTACCGAATCCCGCTGCAACTGTTCGCCCTCCTGCCCGGTTTCGGAAAAACCCGCCGATTCGATGATGATGGCTCTGACCCCTTTTTTTGCGCAGTCCTCAATGGCCCGGGGGAGATTACCCGCGGCGATGAAAAAAATGGCCAGATCGAAGGAATCCGGTATGGAGAGGATATTGGGATAACAGGGCGTACCGAGAAGCTCCCTGTAGCGGGGATTGACCGGATAGACCCGCCCCCTGTAGCCCGCCAGGACATTGCGCAGGATATGATAGCCCCCTTTGGCGGGATTATCGCTGGCGCCGATAACCGCCAGACCGTCCGGGTAAAAGAAGGAATTCAGCATAATACCTCACTATGAAAGGACAATGCGAAAAGGGGGCAGAAAAAGCAATAAATTTTACTTTCATCATTAAAATACTTGACAGGAATAATGAACTGGACAGAATTTCCACAATTTGCTTCAAATCGGGAGACATAATTCATGCATAAAGCCGCTCTTTTTGCCGTTGCTGCACTGATGGCCCTAACCTTCTGCTCCTGCTCCTCCGCAGGACGGGTTCCCCAGCAGGCCTCAATTCTGAAAAACCCCAACCTCAAGGCCCTTTCCATAGACTCCGGGGGGGACCCCAAAGAGGAAAGGCTTTACTACGTCCCACTGCACTCCTACAAGTGGTAAGCCTCTCTGTACATTAAGTTGAACAATCTATTTCGTCGTGTTACAATAATATCAGCGGGTTTTCGTAAGCACCCAGCCCTCCCGGGAGTGTAAACCTCCGGGCTTCAAGACAGGGGGGGGTGATGTCCGGCGCTTAGCAACCCGCGGAGAAGGAAGTAAAACCCGATGAAGGACTATTACGCCATACTGGGAGTCCGGCGGGGGGCCGACAGAGAGGAGATTCGGAACGCCTACCGGAAGATCGCCAAAACCTCTCACCCGGACTGCGGCGAAGAGGGCTGCGGAAAGGAGCGCTTCCTGGAGGCCCAGGAGGCCTACGAAACACTGCAGGATCCGGACAAAAGAAGACTCCATGACGAGGAGCTCGCAGATACCCTGCGCTGTCGAAAATCGGAGGATCCCTTCTCGGGCGATTTCAAAAGGGCACCCCTTTCCCCTGCCCCATTCAGGGACGTCTTTGAGGGCATATGGAACAATCTCAGGCTGACCCTCAACGGCGGCCGCCGGCAGAGCGGGAGGGATCTTTTCATGCGCCTGCATCTCACGCCGGAGGAGGCGCAATACGGGGGCCATTACCGCCTCGAAATACCCGTTACCGAACCCTGCCCCCGCTGCCGGAGAATGGGCCTCTGGACGAATATCTTCTGCCCCCTCTGCTCCGGCCGGGGAAAGATAGAGAACACCATCAATCTGACCCTCCGCATCCCCCCGCAGGTGGAAAGAGGCACCCGCAGCATCATCCCCCTCCGGGAAGCGGGTCTGCCCCGGCATTTCCTCAACATACAGATTGCCATCGACGATTGAAACAATCCCCGAAACTGCGGACAGCGATCCCCCCTAACCATTCCCAACGAACCAGCCCCGGCTCTGAACAGCCCTGATGAGGCGCATCAGAAGCGGAGTGAGCATGACCCAGAGCAGTATGAGGCCATAGGCCCTCTCGGGAACGGCTATCTCCCAGAGGACGAAAAGGGCCGCCTGCCCCAGAAGGGTTTTTCTCAGAAATCGGGGATCGGCCTGCCGATCCTCAAAGAGCCGGTCCGTCTGCTCTAAAAGCCCCCGCCGCATCTCAGGAGAGATGAGGGAATAGATCACGCTGTAATAGAGAAGGCCGAAATTGAAGAAGATATGGACAGTCAGCATTCCCAGCAGGAAGAGCGTGAGCGGGCCCACCCGACCGGCGTTGACCTCTGAGACCAGGCTGTAAAAGCCCATCGGCAGCAGATGAAAATATCCCATAGCCACAAAACCGTTGACCAGGAGATACCAGCCGTACAGCAGATACTTATACCCCCTTTTCACCCTGCGGCTTTGCAGAATGAGTCTCCAGGAAAGGAGACTGAAGAGAATTCCCAGCCCGGCACCCGCCGCTACCAGCCCCGGACCCAGCAAGCTCCGGGCCTCATAGAGAACAAACCAGTAGCTGAGGGTTTGAGAAACGATGACCGACTCGTCGATATTGAGGACTATCTCCTTCAGGAAAACCATGATGTAGAGAACCGCTCCGGCCATGCCCAGCGACATGACGGGGGACATCAGATGTTTGAGGTCCCAGACCATCTTATGCTCCCCTTGAGGAAGCCAGAGAGCATAGCCCATCATGAGCACCATATAGACCGCCATCCCGACAAAGGTGATAATGGACCAGCGGGGGGGAGCCTTTCGCATGAGGCTCAGGCACTGTATCAAGACCCCTCCCAGAAAGGCCATAGGCGTTATCAGCGTTAATTCCATCGATCCTCCAGAAAATATACCCGGGCTCTGACCCCTTTTCTACCAAAACCGCGGGGATTAGTCAAGTCCTTAGCGGCTCCGGGGGTCAGAGCCTCATATAGATGTTCGCCCGTTGATCTTATCACCCATTAATTTATAAAAATTTCCCATTTTTTTATCATCCCCCCTTGACGATGAGCCGCTCTCTCTGTATTTTATTAGTGTAAGTTGTTAGCACTCATTAAAGATGAGTGCTAACAAAATCACTGAAGAGGAGGTCAATCATGAAATGGAGTTTAACTAAAACCAGTACCCCTGAGAACTCTCTTAACTCCTTCAAGAGAGATCTGGACAGGGTTTTCGATGACTTTTTCTCCTTCAAACCCTCCAGCCTCGTAAGATCTGAATGGCTTCCGGAGCTGGATGTTGTGGAGGACGAGAAGGCCATCCACGTAAAAGCGGAGATGCCGGGAATGGAAGAAAAGGATATCAACGTTACCCTGGACAATCATGTCCTGACGATATCCGGAGAGAAGAAGGAAGAAAAAAGGGAAGAGGACAAAAAGAAGAACTACATCTATTCCGAGAGGAAATACGGATGCTTCAGCCGGTCCCTATCCCTGCCGGAGGGCATTAAGGCCGACAAGATCAGGGCGGATTTCAAGAAAGGGGTCCTGAGCATTGAAATTCCCAAGGATGAAGCGGCACAGCCTAAGAAGATCAAGGTCAATATCAATTAATCAGGAGGTAAGGTCATGTTTTTTCTCAACGAAGTTTTCGACGAGGCGCTCAATCTCAGGAACATAGTGGACCAGTACTTCAACAACTGGAACACGGAAAGGGTCCAGAGGGCCGACATGCCCTACATCAACCTGTACGACAAGGGGGATGAAATCCTGGTGACGGCCGTTCTACCAGGAATCAGGGCGGAAGAGGTCAACGTGGAACTCCTTGACGACAGCCTCCTCATCGAAGGGGAGAGGAAAGAGGGAGAAGCCCGAAACTACCTGAGAAGGGAAAGGGATCGCGGGAAATTCCGCCGGGTCATCAGTCTCCCTTACAGGGTGGACCGGGACAAGATAGCGGCATCGCTCAAAGAGGGCATTCTTCACATCACCCTGGTAAAGAGCGAGGATGCCAAGCCCAAGAGAATCACCATCAGCTAAAGGAGGAAGGTCATGAGAGCAGAACTTGTCAGGAACGAAAATGAGTTGAATAAAAGGACCCAGGCGGTCATCCCCCCCGTGGACATCTACGAAACCGAGGGAGACTACGTGATCGTTGCGGACATGCCCGGCGTGTCGAAGGAAAACGTCGAGGTCAACCTGGAAAACGGAGTCCTTGAGATCCTGGGACATGCGGCGGAAAAAGACGAGGCCCAAAATCATCTCAAGTACAGGGAATATAGACTCTACGATTACCGAAGGACCTTTAACGTGGGGGGTGATGTCAACGAGGCCGGGATCACCGCCAAGGCCGAAAACGGGGTCCTGACGGTAACCCTTCCCAAGCGGGAGGAGGCAAAACCGAGGAAGATCGAGATAACGGCTCATTGATAACGGAAACAGTCTTTACGGGAGGGGGGGGAAAGGGTCTCGGACGCAAAGACGGACACCACCCCCCCTTTTTTTACCCCTCCGGCGGGGATAGGCCGGAAGCTGAGGCTCACTCTCAGGCAGGACGATAAACTGGAAAGAGCTTTCAGAAATCAAAGGAGGTCAAGTCATGAAAAAAATAATAGGAATAGATCTGGGAACCACCAATTCCTGCGTGTCGGTCATATCCGGCGGGGAGCCGGTGGTCATACAGAACTCCGAGGGACAGCGCACGACTCCTTCCATCGTGGCTTACACGGACAAGGGTGAAAAGCTGGTAGGACAGGTGGCCAAAAATCAGACCATCACCAACCCGGAAAACACCATACGTTCCGTCAAACGCTTCATGGGCCGGAGAAGGGACGAGGTGGGCGATGAGATCAAGATGGTCCCCTACAGCATAACCGAGGATGCCGGCGGAGGCATTCGGATCAGGACGACCCAGGGAGATTTTACGCCCCAGGAGATATCCGCCCGCATTCTTCAGAAGATGAAGCAGACAGCGGAGGATTTTCTTGGGGAACCGGTCAGCCGCGCCGTCATTACCGTACCGGCGTACTTCAACGACGCCCAGCGTCAGGCTACCAAGGACGCAGGGCGCATAGCCGGCCTCGAGGTGGAGCGTATCATCAACGAACCGACCGCCGCGGCCCTAGCCTACGGGCTGGACAAGAAGGGACGCAACGAGAAGATCGCCGTGTACGACCTGGGAGGCGGCACCTTCGACATATCCATACTGGAACTGGGGGACGGCGTCTTTGAGGTGAAATCCACCAACGGAAACACGCATCTGGGGGGTGATGATTTCGATCAGCGGATCATGCTCTGGATGACGGAGGAGTTCAAAAAGCAGACGGGCATAGATGTTTCGAAGGACCGCATGGCCCTGCAGAGGCTTAAAGAAGCCGCAGAGAAGGCCAAGATCGAACTCTCCGGCAAGATGCAGACGGAGATCAACATCCCCTTTCTGACAGCGGACCAGAGCGGCCCCCGGCACCTGATGATGAACCTGACCCGATCCAGGCTGGAGCAGCTGCTGGAGGACCTGATCGAATCCACAAAGGAACCCTGCATGAGGGCCCTGGAGGATGCGGGCCTGACACCGGGGGACATCGACGAGGTGATCCTGGTGGGTGGCTCCACCCGAATCCCCGCTGTTCAGGAACTGGTAAAACGCGTCTTCGGCAAGGAACCCCATAAGGGGGTCAATCCCGACGAGGTCGTG
This sequence comes from uncultured Spirochaetia bacterium, assembly GCA_937967705.1. Lineage (GTDB taxonomy): Bacteria > Spirochaetota > UBA4802 > UBA4802 > JAGODF01 > CALCJG01. Next base: position 3,249 of record CALCJG010000120.1, on the reverse strand, counting down.
GCCGTAGGCGCCGCCATTCAGGGGGGCGTACTGGCGGGAGACGTCAGCGATGTCCTGCTGCTGGATGTAACACCCCTCTCCCTGGGCATCGAGACCCTCGGGGGCGTCATGACCAGGCTCATCCCCCGGAACTCGACGATACCAACGAAGAAGAGCCAGGTGTTCTCAACGGCGGAGGACAATCAGCCGGCGGTATCCATACACGTGCTTCAGGGGGAAAGGGAACTGGCGCTACAGAACCGGACCCTGGGACGCTTCGATCTCATGGGAATAGCCCCGGCGCCGCGCGGCGTACCGCAGATTGAGGTAACCTTCGATATCGACGCCAACGGGATTGTTCATGTATCCGCCAGGGACATGGGTACCGGCAAGGAGCAGAAGATACGAATCGAATCCTCCAGCGGCCTGAGCGAGGCGGAAATCCAGAAGATGGTACGGGACGCTGAACTGCACTCCGACGAGGACAGGAAGCAGCGTGAGCTCGTGGAGGCCAGAAACGAGGCCGACAGCCTCCTCTACTCCCTGGACAAAACCCTCAAGGAGAGCGGTGACAGGGCCGATCCTGCGGAGGTTGAAAAAATACGCGGTGAGATGGACACCCTGAAAAGGCTCCTGGAAAACGGAAGCCTGGAGGAGATACGCAGCGCCAAAAACCGCCTGGAACAGACGGCCCACGTCCTGGCCTCCCGGATGTATCAGGGTTCAGCCAGCCAGGGGTTCGCGGAACAGGCCCGGCCCGGCGCCCCTGAGGGATTCCCCGGCGGCCCGAGGGGTCAGAGCCCCTCTTCCGGGGGATACAGCGAGAATCAGGGAGGCAGGGTCTACGACGCCGACTACGAGGTCATCGATGACGAGAAAAAAGCGGGATAACATCCGTTAACCATAAAACCTTCTGCCGGAGGAGGGGGCTCTGACCCCCTCCTTTTATAATCTCCCCCTTTCAGGGCTTCCCCTTTCCCGGTTTTCCGCCGGCCTTTTCAATCAGATCCCGTGTCCCCGGATATCTATGGGCTATATCATAGGGAGTCCTCCCCTGTTTCGTTCGGGCGTTGACATCGGCCCCTGCCTGTATGAGCAGGCGGGCTATTTCCGCCTTGCCCCGGCTGGCCGCCATGTGCAGGGCGGTACAGGCGGAGTCGTATTCACAGAAGGAGCAGCTGGATGTGGGAGCGGTGGTCTCATCCATCCGGGCCCCCTTCTCCAGCAGAAGTTTTACGGTAAGCCGGTGCTCCTCGGAAAACATGTTTCCCCCCGCCACCGCGGTATGCAGGGGAGTCCATTGATTGACATTGATCCCCGCCCGGGTATTGAGCCTGGCCCCCTTATCGATCAGGAAAGCCGCCACCTCATGACGTCCCGACCAGGCGGCACAGTGCAGCGGTGTGTAGCCTGCCTGAGGCTTTGGCGCGTTGACATCCGCCCCCTTCTTTACCAGATCCTGTACCAGCCATAGAAGACCCCCGCCGCACGCCTCGTGAAAGACTGTGGTGCCGAAGCGGTCCTTTTTGCCGGTATCAGCTCCCCGGGCCATAAGTATACGTACCACCTCAGAATGCCCTCCCCCGCAGGCTATATGCAGCGGCGTCCGTTTCCCCCACTCATCCTCGACATCAACAGGCAAACCCCGGTCAAGGAGATAAGCGGCAATAGAAGCATGCCCCCGTCTTGCCGCTATATGGAGAAGTGTCATTCCGTAAAAGACGCGGGACTTGCCGATCACTCGGAGATCGGCCCCCTTGTCCGCCAGAAGTTTCGTAATCCCCAGATGCCCCCGGTCGACGGCAAACCATATGACCCGGTCTCCCGTGGGCTCCTCGCTGTTGACATCCGCCCCTTTGGCAATCAGTAGTTTCACGATCTCCTCACGTCCATGATCCACGGCATAGCTCAGCAGGGAGAACCCCTGCCGGCAGCGGGCCCCGGGTTCTCCCCCCGCGGCGAGAAAGCCCTTTACCGCGCCGAGATCGTTCTTCATGACGGCGACGATAAGCGGTGTATCCACAATCGGCTTATCCCCGGCGGGAGCGGTCCGCATAAATGACAGCATCAAGATGATGATTATTCCCGGCAACGCAAACCTTTTCATACCGCACCTCCCTTAGTGAAAAATACCCCCGCAATTTTCCTCGCCCGGCCTCATCCCCGCTTCTATCTCCCCTTCACCAGCCGGGCCTTCCGGTCTGCCACCGAAACGGTGGCGATTTTTCCCGAGTTGAATTCCAGGAAATCATTCTCGATTCCGTCGCTGAAGATGACTCCGTTATGCGCCATGTTGGAAGTGATCACCAGGGGACTGTCCGCCGTTATCTTCCCGAAGGATATCCGCACTCCCGAGGTCCGGCTCTCGAAAGGTTCCCGGACGCTGAAATAGAGATAATCCGCATCCCAGTCGAATCGGCTCTCGCCGCCCTCAACGGAGGTTTCACCGAAGGAGGAGGATATCCGCCGGGCTCCCTCGATGATGGAGCGGAACCAGCCTGTGGAGCCGCACCCCGTTGAAACGATGATGCCGCTGGAGGACTGCATCTCCTCCTCCCCCCCGAAATGAACCCCGCAGCGGAAGGAGATGTGGCTCCGGGGACCGATGAAGATGTCGTTGACCCCGTGGAGGATCTGACCGTCGTTGAGGGCGACCCGGGCAATGGTGATGGGGGATACGTTGAAATCACCGCTGAGAATCCTCCGGTAGGAGTGCTCGATGTCGGCTACCGTGAAAGGCAGAAGCACACCGTCGTAGCGCGTGGGATCGGGGTTTACCGCCACGATGGGCTGATCCGCAAGATACTTGGCGATGTTGATGACCAGGCCGTCGGGCCCCAGGGCGATCACCAGATCCTTTTCCCCGAAGAGGAAGGTGGGGAGATAGGACCAGTCTATGTGCTGCACCTTCTGTTCGGCGGGGAGGGCGGCCCGCAGCCGTTTGAGGGACTCCTTGTAGGCGCTGTCCGCCAGGCTGATCTCCCGATACTCGGAGACGTCCTCGTCCTCCCGAACGCTCTTGACGCTACCCGCCTGGCGCAGGGCCGGCTTCTGAACCGCCGGGGCCGCCGCCCTGGCCGACTGGGCCAGGTAAAACTTGGCCTGGTCCTTTGTGGCAAAGGCCCGGACCAGCTGATCCATCTGAGTCTCCTTGGTGACGATGACGACCTTCTCGAACATCGCTACTCCTTCTTATCGAGCCCCAGAAGCAGGGTGACGAGGTCCGGATTGAGGTTGAGATTGCCGATCTTCGCCCCGCTCTCGCCGAGG